>JAJSAA010000221.1 GCA_024274995.1 Deltaproteobacteria bacterium | reverse complement strand
TTGCCGCCCATAGCATAGCTATTCCCTGGAGCGATACCTTGACCATGACGATCTACGCCGCGGGCTATAGTGTCGCCGCCTTGAGTCTGGCCATCATGAGCTTTAAACGCCGGGATCTGTCATGAACCGTCTCTGGCCGCCGCTGTTTTTAATCATCGGCTTAAGTTTCACTATCATGCTGAGCGGGCATGTGCACCGCATTAAGCTCAAGCATAACACTGAGAGCATGGGTACCATCGGCCATCTGCCGGCCGCCGTCCTCCGGGCCGCGGCTCTGGAATTTCAAGGTGTAGCCTCTGATTTTATGTTTTTGAAGACTATCACCTATGTCGGCCTGCGGCTGCAGGAGAATTCCTCCCCGACGGAAAAGGAATGGCACCGGGCTGCCACCATGCTCCGGGGGGTAACCGATCTTGACCCCAGATTCTGGGATCCATACCTCTTTGCCGAGGTCATTTTCCCCTGGCAGGCCCATATGAGGCCGGAGGCGGATAAATTATTATTAAAGGCCGCGAAATACAGGCCTGATGACTACCAGCCCCTCTATTTCTTAGGCTTTAACGCCTTTTATTTTGAGCATAACGCCGTAAAAGCTGCCCCCTATTTACGCCGGGCCGCCGCTCTGCCGGGCGCGCCGGGCTTCCTGAAAGGACTGGCCGCCAGATTCAGCCTCTACGGCAATCAAACAAAGTTAGGCATTGTCTTTCTCGCCAATCTGCTTAGAAGCACCCATAATCCCAAGACATACGCCTATCTCAAAAAACGCCTGCTGACCTTACAGAAGATAAATCTGCTGGAAAACAAGGTTAAGGAATTCAGCAAGATAACCGGCCGGCGGCCTGAAAACATTAAAGAACTGCTTAAAAAAGGCCTTATAAATAACATCCCCCAGGAGCCCTACGGGGGTAAATTTATCGTTATGCCCAACGGCAGGGTTTACACAACCAGCAACATGATTGAGCAGAAGAACAAAGGTAAATGATAACCTTCAGACAGCGGCCAGGTGCTCAACACATTATTCTTATCCCCTTTACCATGGCCCTGGCGGCAATCATCTTTTTACCGTCCTACCACCTGTTAGCCATCAACTGGTATGATGAAAAAAGAATAATCAGCCTTATTATACTTTTGAGTAGTGCTGGCAGTTACTTCCTATCGGCACGACAATGCCGGGATGTCAGCCGATTATACCTCTCATGGCCCGGCTGGATACGTGCCGCCCTGCCGCTTATTTTTCTTCTTGGTATCATTTCAAGTCTTATAAGTTTCAACCCCTTATTCGCCCTGGTGGAGGTAGGCAGCTTCGCACTTCTTTTCCTGTTTTGTCTGCAGGTGGCAATAATCCGCTCGACCTATGGCAAGATTATTGACCTTGCCATTATATTGTCATTTGTCCTTTTTGCCGTTCTCTATCTGCTTGATGTCTCAGCCTCCGTCTATGCCATGTTCGTCGTCGGCTCTATCACTTCGCCCTTTGACCTTTTTGCCAATTTTCTTAATCCCCGTTTTTTCAATCAATTACAATCAACAACCTTTCCATTTCTCCTCATCGCCCCTCTGCTTTTCCCTAAATACACAAAATTCACCTGGCCTCTCTTCATTGTCCCTGCTGGTTGGTGGACACTGGCCTTGATTGCCGGGGGACGCGGCGTTACCCTGGCCACTTTAATTGGTCTCACTTTAACCGTTTGCCTGTTCCCGACGGCCTGGAAAAAATGGCTTATCAGTGCCGCGGCTGTCCTCATCGCCGGCACCTTAGGCGCCTGGCTTCTGGATTCGTATATCTTGGCTTTCATGGCCAAAGGCCCCCATACCATAGGACTTGCCGAACTTATGTTCAAGGGAACCAAAAACGCTGATCGAGCCGCTCTCTGGCATAGCAGTATCAAAATGATTCAAGAATCGCCATTATTAGGCCAGGGGCCCATGCATTTTGCTCACCTCCACCATCCAGTAGGAGCGCATCCCCATAATTTCATCCTCCAGTTAGGTAGTGAATGGGGCATAATCGCCACCGTTCTGTTTTTGTTGATCTCGTGCTACGCCTGCCAACGCTGGTTTATAAAAATTCATCGGTTTTACCAGTCTAACCGTCGTGACGACGATGAATCATTAGTTTATCTCGCCGTAACCTCGTCAATTTTAGCTATTGCCGCCCATTCCATGGTTACCGGCAACTTTGTTATGCCCTTGAGTCAACTCACCATCTTCATGGTCATAGGCTGGGCTCTGGGGATTTTTAACGGCAAAGTCGATGAGCCCCAGCCCCTTTCATCACCACAGCCTTCATGCCTTATACTGTTTAGCGTAATTATTATGGCAAGCCTATTTATCGTTTACGCCTTCTATCCCAACTTCACCCCCTTCAAGCAATGGATAACCCAAACCATGGCACAAAATCCAGGCATTCTCCACCCCCGATTCTGGTCTCAGGGATATTTTTAAACGTATTTCTGGAGGCGGAGAAAAACGGCGCTGGAGATACCAGCCGCTCCAAAGACCATACACATTACCATAATCTGATAACGGACGGCGATGAGTGGCGAGATACCGGAAAGTATCTGACCGGTCATCATGCCCGGCAGAGAGACCAGACCAACAGCAAAAAGG
>JAJSAA010000220.1 GCA_024274995.1 Deltaproteobacteria bacterium | reverse complement strand
GAACTTGTCATCAATCTGCGTGAGGTACTGCACGGGGCCGAGAAGACCATCGCTTTAGGCCGGGGCGGCAAGGCGGAATGGGTATCGGTAAAGATCCCGGCCGGAATCGATTCCGGTAAAAAGCTGCGGGTAACCGGTAAGGGCTCACCTTCACCGACTGGCGGGCCTCCCGGCGATCTCTATATAAAAATAAGGATACAACCTGATCCGGAGTTTATCAGGGACGGTAATGACCTGATTCACGAGAAGCAGGTTCCTTTCAGTACAGCAGTGCGTGGTGACAAGGCTGAGGTAACCACCCTGGAAGGCAAGACCTTAAAAGTCAAGATTCCGGCCGGCATTCAGCCCCAGGCCAAGTTGCGTCTGAAGGGCCACGGTCTGCCGAGCGGCCCCCACGGGCCGAGAGGAGATCTCATCGTCAAGGTACTGGTGGCAGTACCCAGGCCCAAGGAGCTTTCGGAGCGGCAGCGGGAGTTGATTAAAGAACTGGCGGCCAACGACTTATAAAATAATCGAGACAAACATGGTGGACATATCAAATATATATTTACCCGGCAGCCCACCCCGCAGATAGATATCGTCCTGCACCCTGGTGAGAATAGCAGTCATGATAACCTCATAGCCCATATTAAGATAGCCGTCCGCCCCTTTTTCGTTAGTTAAAAATAATAAGCGGCCCTGCTTGTCCTTATAGGTCTTTAACCGCCAGTTCACCTGATTTAAATTACGATACAGACGCTGTAGACGTTCCAACGGCACCTGGAGCGCGGTTATCATTATCTGTTTATGATCCACGCCATAAGCCTCTCTGATACTCTTCATCATCCCCAGCCCCAACAAAAACACCCTGTCCGGTTCACTGGTATCAGGGGCAAAGGCAGCACTCAGAACCTCATTAGAGGGCATACCGGCGTATTTATCCAACAACGGCCGGCCATGGAATATCTGCGCAATCCTTTTATGCCGCATGACACGGGAAGGTTGATATTTGGGGTTTTTGGCATAAAGGCGGCGGATCATTTTTTCCAGATCCCGTCTGTCCTCCTGAATATGATAATGAAATATTCCGGCCCCGGTGGGGATAACAGCCTCCCCGACACAACCGCTGACGAAACTCAGGGTCAAGAGAAAAAAAACAGCTGTTAAACTGCGGGTAAGGGGATGGACGTCAGACATCCGGCCTCTCCGCTACACCACTGATTTCTGGCCCCTAATCCGTTTCAGGGCCTCAAGATAGCGTTCCCTGGTCTTAGCAATAATATCAGTCGGCAGAGGCGGGGGCGGCGGATTCTTCAACCACTTGATGGATAATAAATAATCGCGCAGGAATTGTTTATCAAAGCTGGCCTGGCCACGGCCCGTTTCGTACTCTGCCAGAGGCCAGAAACGGGATGAATCGGGGGTCAGCACCTCATCAATCAAGATCAATTCCCCCTCGTACCAACCCAGTTCAAATTTTGTATCAGCAATGATTATGCCCCGCTCCAGGGCGTAGGCCGCCGCCTTTTCATAGAGGCGGATACTGACTTCCATAATCCGCTCCGTCTCCTCATCACCAACAATCTGCCGCATTCTCTCCACCGAGATATTCTCATCATGCATCCCGGCCTCGGCCTTGGTCGAAGGGGTAAATATAGCCTGGGGTAATTTTTCCGACTCCTGAAGACCAGCGGGCAGAGAAAGTCCGCAGGGGTCTTCGCCCCTGGTATAGGCCTTCCAGAGCGAACCGGAGATATAACCACGCACAATACACTCCACGGGCAGAGGTTCGGCTTTTTTAACTAACATGCTGCGACCGGCAAGATCAGCGGCGTAGGGCCGGCAGATGGCTGGATAATCCTCCACTCTGGCGCTGATAAGGTGATTGGGGATAACATCACCTAAATAGTCAAACCAGAAGAGCGACATCTCGGTTAAAACAGCACCCTTGGAATCAATGGGTTCCGCCATTACCACATCAAAGGCGGATATCCGATCCGTTGCCACCATCAGCAGAGCATCATCCAACTCATACAAATCACGTACTTTTCCACGATGGATGAGGTTCAAATCTCCAAAATCAGTTGTTGTTATTGGCTTTGTCATATCCTTTCCATATTGTATTATATTAATTCAGGGGTAATTTTCAGTCCTGCCCGGCCTTAGAGATAACCACCTGATTACGGCCCTTGTTCTTGGCCTGATAAAGCGCCCTGTCTGCCACGGTAACAAGGCTGTCCGG
This sequence comes from Deltaproteobacteria bacterium, assembly GCA_024274995.1. Taxonomy (GTDB): domain Bacteria; phylum Desulfobacterota; class Desulfobulbia; order Desulfobulbales; family VMSU01; genus JAADIV01. Next base: position 463 of record JAJSAA010000220.1, on the reverse strand, counting down.
CTTACTTTTACGAACCGGAGCCATGGTCGAGGTGCCGATACTTACCGTCAGAATATCGCTGACCTTGGAGGACTCATGGCGGATGGCCAGAGCCCGTATCTGTTCGATAATACTATAGGCCACATCCGAGGCCCCGGTCGGATCAGTTTCCGGCAAAATAAGCGCAAACTCCTCGCCGCCGTAACGGGCGGCAAGATCTCCGGGACGTTTTTCCATCTCCTTTAAAACCTCGGCCACAGCCTTTAAGGTCTCGTCACCGCCCTGATGGCCGTAAGTATCGTTATACAGTTTAAAGAAATCTATATCCAGCATAATGAGTGATATAGGGCATAAATTGCGCATGGCCCGATTCCACTCCTGACGCAGGGTATGGTCGAACTTCCGGCGATTGGCAATATTAGTCAGGCCGTCAAGGGATGATAATTTTTCAAGGGTCAAATTGGCCTCATGCAGACGACGCTGG
>JAJSAA010000219.1 GCA_024274995.1 Deltaproteobacteria bacterium | reverse complement strand
CTGTTTTTACGTTAGTTGCCATGATGAACCCTCCTTATTAAAATTATTATAGTTACATATATGGCAACAAATTATACTTTTGTCAATAATTATGGAGTTAGGCTCGAGGCTTGCGTTATTGCATGAACTAATGAACATTTTCAGAATGCCTTTGGGACTTTTTGTCGTGGTCTGTCCCCGAATACCCGAATCCCCCGCTCTACTCTACCCGAATACCCCGCTCCGAATCCCCCGCCGAATAAATACCGTTCGACCATCACACCCTAAGATTGTCTAAACCCTCTAAATGATGCATCTCTGTTCGAGTAGAGTTCTCTTACCTGACTTGTCATAATCTTCTTTTTATTGGCGAAATAGTTTTCAGTGAGAGCGATATTGGCCTGCATTAATGCTGAATATAAATCTTCCTCAGAAAGATTTGTGAAATTGACAGCAAAGAGATCTGAATTGAGGTGTTTTGTTTTGTAAAAGTCATCAATATCCTCAATAAAGCCATGTTCAATGGCATGATAATAAAGAGGAGAACCAGGGTAAGGCGTAACTGGCCTGATGGTACGCATCTGGGCGCCATCATCATGCTTAATGAGGAAGTCAACAGCCGCTTGCAGAGTTTCTCTGTTGTCGCCTATATGACCGAAAAGCATGTTAAGCCCAGGGCTTATGCCAGCAGCGAGGGTTGCATCAATGCCGCGTTCTATCTGTTTTGTCGTCAGCGCCTTGTTTATATTGTGCAATACTTCGTCATCAAAGGCCTCAATGCCGTAATTAATAAAAACGCAGCCGGCCTTCTTCATGATGTTGAGAACTTCAGGGGCAGCATAATTCAGGCGCCCATTACAGTCCCACTTGATATTTAGCTCTGCCTTGATAAAGGCTTCGCAAATCTCTGTAGTGCGTTGCTTTGATGACATGAGCAATTCGTCGGAAAAGGCAATGTAAGTGATTCCGAAATCTTCTTTGAGATATTTGATTTCCTCGATGATTGCTTCGGGACTACGCGGCCGAAATCCCTGATCCATACGATAACAGAAGTTACATGTGAATGTGCATCCTCTGCCTGAAAGTATGGGCATCACGAAATCGTTGTGGTTTGCATGAGGCATACGTAAGAGGCGATAGTGGTTGATTGGAAATAGTTCGTATGCGGGCCAGGGAATATTGTCGATATCCTGGATTAGATCTCGCCGTTCGTTAATATGCACACTATTACCGTCCAAGTAGGCGATACCTTTGATGTTGTGTAGTGATTCATGGTTAGCAAGAGCGGTCAGAAGTTCGACAATAGTTTGCTCACCTTCCCCGATGACAGCGATATCTGCCTCTGCTTTTTTTAGGAAATATTCTGGCTCTGGGGAAGGTCCGTGTCCGCCGATTATATAGTACTCCGGCCTGTTCTTTGATATAGCAACAGCTCGAGAGATACTCAGTAGTTTCTTGTGCTGATAGTACCCGGCAATTATGCTGACGCCGACAACATCAAATATATTGTTATTCAGGTAGGAAGTGAGATGTTCGTCCGGATAGTGGTTGATATCTTGGTTGTATATCTCAACATCGTGACCTTCCTTTGTAAGGACGGCACTTATGTAGGCCAGTCCTTGGGGGAACCAATGGATGTATGAGTCGTTGTTGTAAACTATCAGTAATATTTTCATCTATCTTCTCCTTGGCATTGTTGGCTGAATAGAGGTCTATTATCTGTTTTTAGTGGTCGTTAGAAGGTAGCGGAAAATATTAAGATCAGTTTTGGTGTCAATATCAATTGATCGTTCCCAAGGCATGATATGGGCAATGGTGTCTTTGTGGATAAACTTTCCAGTTTTTTGCAGGCATTCACTTTTGACTACATAGACAGCGCCGTTTAAGGCGTAAGCTGGCGGTAATTCTTGTCTGCGGGTCGGCCTGTTCGTGGTATCAATAACTGCCTGCATGTGGTTGCCGTTGTCCAAAAAGTACATCCAGAACGGGCTCTTTTCCGCCTTCGAGACAGTGACACAGGAGGATGTGTTTCTGTGATGACAATCCTCTATGCAGTTGTCGATGTCTTGATAAGAGCGCAAGGGAGAGGTCGGTTGTAAAATAACAACATAGTCGTAATTATCATCAAGTTTTTTCAAGGTATGGAGTGCTACCTCGGCTGTTGTTGCATTATCCGTGGCTAGGTTTGAGGGACGGACAAAGGGAATCTCACAGCCCCATTTCTTGGCAATCTCGATAATTTCCACGTCTTCCGAAGAGAGGATGAGTCGGTCAATAAGGCGGGATTTTAGAGCCTCTATGATAGTCCAGGCAAGTAAGGGCTTGCCTCCAACTTCTATGAGGTTTTTGTGTGGTAACCCTTTTGAACCACCACGAGCAGGGATAATAGCGAGAACTTTTTTGTGGTCTATCATATGGCTGTTAACTCTCTTCGTTATCGAATATTTTATGGAAGTCCCCCTGGGCTCTTTCAAAGTCAGACATATGGCCGATATCTAACCAATATTCTCTGAGTGGAAAGACTACGGCCTCCTGCTTGGATTCAATAAGTTTTTCATAGAGGTTAGGCATGTCAAAAAAAGTGTCTGCCGGTATGTGGTCTAATGCTCGTGGTTCCAAGACATATATGCCGGCATTGACAAAGAAGCTTTGGACTGGTTTTTCGTCTATTTTGACAAGGCTATTATCATCAATCTGCAAGACCCCATATGGGATCTGCAAGCCATATTTAAAAGCACACATAGTTGCGACAGCCCGATGCTCGGTATGAAAATCGAGGAGCTGGATGAAGTTTACTTTGGTCAGTATGTCGCCATTCATGACAAATACCGGCATCTTCGGCCTTTCCGGCAATAAACTCAGAGCCCCGGCTGTACCCATTCGTTTGTTTTCATGGATATATTTAATACTGACGCCCCATTTAGAACCATCGCCGAAAAATTTTTTGATCATCTCGGCCTTATAATTTACAGAGAAATAAAAATTGTGGAATCCATATGCAACGAAGTTCTCCAGTATAGTTTGTAACACCGGTCGATTACCCACTTGGAGTAATGGTTTGGGACATTCTTGAGTGAGAGATGCAAGCCTGGTTCCGAGACCGCCTGCCATTAAAACAACAGGATTATCCTTAGGGGCAGGGCGCAGTAGTTCGTCTATTATTTCCAAGCCCACAACTCTGTTCTTTTGATCGACAACTGGCACTTTAGATATTTTCAGGAGCCGCATCGCCACCAACATGTCTTCCACACTTTCGTCAGCAGTGAAGGCCGTGGGCTTGGTGTTCATCACGCTCTCGATAGAGTCTTCCATCGATCCGCCTCTAAGGATAGCCCGGCGTATATCGCCATCCGTGATTGTTCCCAGGAGAGTTTTGTCTTCAGTGGTTACGAGCAGTATCTGTAAGGCGATTTTGTCAATAAGTCGCATGGCCTCAATAATAGAGGTGGAGGACGGTATCAAGGCTTTTTCCCAGTCTTTATACATAGTTATGCCTCATAATGGTCTTGGAGCTGACAGGTCGTAGAACTCTTTTCTTATTATGTCATCAATATTCGTTTGTTTAATAATCCGGACTATATTTTTTACCGTATCAGCTTTCTCGTACGGATTTGAGCTCTGGCGTAAAGTAGCTTGAAAGGCCCCCGTGAGAGCCGTTCGTATTGCCATGGTAATGGCTTTTGTGTCAGGGACGCAATCTATGACGCTATCGGAGTGTAGTCGCCCCTGCTGACGGTTGCCAATATTTATGGTGGGTATATGCAGGCTGGGGGCCTCGATAATGCCACTGGAAGAATTGCCCACAACTGCCCGGCAGTAGCGCATGGCACTGAGATAGTTAAGTTGTCCCATTGAGGAGAAGGCGCGGCATCTTTCCGGCTCTTTATCAATATATCGGTCTATTAACTGGTTGATGATTCGACTATCGGTGTCGGCATTAGCTTTGGTAAAGATGATCTTCATCTCCGGGAACTCGGCTAATGCAGATAGTAATGCTGTAAATTGTTTCTCTGCACTATTTTGCTCAAGGGTCACCGGATGAAAGGTAACTAATGCAAAGTCTTGATCTGGCGAGAATCCGATGACCTTGGCTAATTGCTTTTTTGTGAGTAAGTCAATGGTTTTGATATTTTCAACGCCCAGAGCGCCGACATTGAATACTCGTTCTGGCTTTTCCCCCAATTGGATGACACGCTGCCGATATTTTTCTGTGCTGGTAAAGTGTAGGTGACTCATTTTTGTGATTGAGTGGCGAATAGGTTCGTCGATCACCCCAAATGTTGCTTCGCCACCGTGGAGATGCGCAATAGGAATGACACCAGACAACATAGCAGCTGTCGCTATAGAAAAAGCTTCGAAACGATCTCCAAGGATAACTAATAGATCGGGCTTGAGACGCTTGAGGCTGTCACAGAAACTAATGAGGCCAAGGCCAACAGCCTTGCTGATCCCAGCACTTGAGCCGGAGCTTAGTAATATCTCCACTTTTTCGTTAATAGAGAAACCGTCCCTTTCAATTTCTTTATATGTCAGCCCAAATTCAGGTGAGAGGTGCATGCCGGTAACCAGAACCTGAAGACTCATGGCCGGATCATTCCGGATGGCAGTCATAAGGGGGCGTAGGAGGCCGTAGTCGGCTCTTGTTCCTGTGAAGACGCAAATTTTTCGCATTAAAATATCTCCTTTTTATGGCACAAGGGGGCGAAATCAGCGTTGTAGGGCGAGTCTTTTTTTGTAACCACACCCACAATATGGGCATTCATTTCAAGAAGCTTGCTCAGAGCCATAAGGCTGGAGCGTACGGTTCCAATAAATAGAATCTTCATAATTCTATCTCCTCATCTACCGTAAAATTTTTCTTGGCGCGACGCCCTATAACATCATCCCATTTCATCGGGGATATGCCGGTTCCAGGCCTTTTTACGCAAAGGTTTGATGCAGAAAAAACATCATCCTTCTTGATTGGTATAGCGGCAAAAATACTTTTGCGGATTTTGGCGCGGTTGGGTAGTTCTGATGCCGATGCTTTCTTGATATCGTCTCCCAGAGCAATTTCGATATTTCGAATGGCTGCCACCATTGCGTTAAGTTCTGCCGGGTCAAGTGATGCCCTATGGTCTGGGCCGGCAAGGTTTTTATCGATGGTAAAATGCTTTTCAATCACTGCGGCACCTAATGATACGGCGGCAATGGGGATTTCAATGCCTAAAGTGTGGTCCGAATAACCGACAGCTACGCCAAAAATGTCAGCCATGGATGTCATGGCCCTGAGATTGACATCTTGCATGGGAGTTGGGTATTCTGTATTGCAGTGCAGCAGGGTAATATCATCTCGTTTTGTCCCGGCCTTCTCCAGAATATGCAGCGCTGCCTTGATTTCTATTATGTCGGCCATTCCGGTGGACAAGATGATCTTTTTGCCAAGGTAACCGATGCTTCGGAGTAAAGGCAGGTTGGTAATTTCCCCCGATGGGATCTTAAAGATAGGTATTCCTATATTATTAAGTAATTCAAGACTTTCAATATCAAAGGGGGTAGAAAGAAAAAGAATATTTTGCTTTTTGCACAGTCCGCTTAATTGTCGAAATTCATCGTGAGTGAGTTCCAGGCGCTTGAGCATTGCAAATTGAGATTCATCGTTCGCTGTACTTTCCTGCTGATATGATGCTTTTGCTGCTTGTCTGGTGACGATATTTTTGGCCCGAAACGTCTGGAATTTCACCGCATCTGCACCAGCCGCAGCCGCAGCCTCTACAAGTTTTTTAGCAAGCTCTATATCACCGTTGTGATTGACTCCTGCTTCGGCAATGATAAAAACGTGATTGGGTTTGTTGCTCATCCGGGTTTCACCTTGCTCCGTTCCAATAAGTCATGATAAACACTCATCCCGGCAGCAATAAATGACTTGGCCCCAACAATTATATACTCCCGAAGCATGGCCCTGCTGCCAATAAATGTCTGTTCGCCAACCTGAACGCCGCCATTGATAATAGCACCAGTAGAAATATGGCAGTGATCGCTGATAACCGCATCATGCTCTATCAAGGCGTACGAGTTAATGATACAGTTTTTCCCCACCCTGGCACCGGCATTAACCATAGCACCGTGCATAACGATGGTACCTTGCCCTATTGCGGCATGAGAAGACACGTATGCCCGGGGGGAAACCACGGTAGCAAGAACGGCCTTGGCCGCCAGTAAGGTATTGTATAAACTGATCCTTGGCTCGGCTGAACGGATTTGACCGATAGTGATCAGAAACAGATGACCTGCGGCCAGGCTCGGAATTTTGTGGTCACTCGCAAATATGGTGTAGCCCAACAATTTTTCGCCAAGCTTATCTGGTCGGTCAGTGATACCGACGATAACAAACCGCCCTTCCTGTTCAATCACGTCAATACATGATTTGCAATGGCCGCCGCCGCCTATCAGGATAATTTTTTCTTTCATAATCGGTAACTATAAGAAAACACACGTGTTCGCGGGTAGGGTTGATCGATTTGACAGCAGACGGATTGTCACCTATCTATAGCTCTCTTGGTTCCGTAATCTTACACTGCTCGGCAGACTTACAAGACGATCAGCCAGCCACTGAGCATTGTTCAGAGGCCCTGTCTGACATTGGCTGTACATCGGCAGCTCATTGAGCAGATTCCAGGCTGGCCTGCTCATCACTTGCGCTTGATTCGCGACCTGCAAAAAAAGATCGCGCTGCTCACGATCAGCAAGGAGAATAGTGTTCAGCCAGTAATTTGATCTTGCCCCCGAACGTTCTTTGATAAAATCAATTTTTGTTAGGGAGGCGAAAAAGTTATCATATTCTTGCGCCAACTGTCGTTTGTTTTCAATATAGCCTTCCAGATTCTCAAGTTGCGCACAGGCCATGGCGGCGTTCAGATTAGGCAGCCGATAGTTATAACCCAGCTCATCATGCTCGTAGAGATAGGGGTGCGGTTTTTTAGCCGTAGTGGTCAGATGCCTGGCGTGGGCTGCCAGTATGGGGTCGTCTGTCACCATCACTCCGCCCCCCCCGCAGGTGATGATTTTATTACCATTAAAACTATAGATGCCAAGTGCGCCGAAGGTGCCGGTCTGTTTCCCATGTGTGGTGCTGCCCAGAGATTCAGCAGAATCTTCAATAAGAGTAATGTGGTGCGCGCGGCAAATTTCAGCAATTTCTTCGATGCGGCAGGGTTGACCAAAGGTATGCATGGGCACACAAGCGGCTATCCGGCAACCGGTATCTTTATTCCGGCAGCCTATGCCAATCTGTTCGGTACGGCTGGCCAAAAAATTGTGCAAGGCATCAGGAGACAAGCCCATAGTATCGCAGTCAACATCAACAAATACAGGCCGTGCCCGGCAATAGCTGATGGCGTTGGCCGTAGCGACAAAGGTCAGGGGCTGGGTGATGATTTCATCCCCGTCCTTTACTCCGGCAACCATTAAAGAGGTATGGAGCGCGGCGGTACCGTTCACCGTGGCCACCGCATAACCAGCTTTGGTGTACTCACAAATCATCGTCTCAAAACGATTAACGAATTCACCCACTGACGACACAAAGGTCGAGTCGATGGCGGCATTGACATATTCTTTTTCCCGACCCTTGAATATGGGCTCATGCAAGGGGATCATTCCCTTGCCGGGGAATAACGAACGAATGAAAGATATTACCTCATCATACATTATAAATATTTGCCTTATACTGGCTGAGATTCTCCGGCTTACCAAACCAGTCAATGGTCTTTTCAAGCCCCGCTCTGATTGTGTATTCAGGGGTAAAACCGGTTAATTTATGGATTTTACGATTATCGCACCACAGCCGGAAGACCTCAGATTTTTCGGGTCTTATTCTTGCCTGTTCCGAGATTATTTCTGTGTCACTTGCCATAATTTCTTTAATGAGATCCACCAGATCGGCCATGGAAATCTCATAATTGGAGCCGATATTCACCGTCTGTCCCACGGCCTTATCACATTCCGCCAGACTTAGAAAGCCCCGGCAGGTATCGGTGACAAAATTAAGATCCCTCGTCGGTCGTAAATCCCCGAGCTTAATCTGCCGGGCACCATTGGCAATCTGGGTAATAACGGTTGGAATTACAGCCCGGGCCGACTGCCGCGGGCCGTAGGTATTAAAGGGCCGGGCGATAACCAGGGGCAGATTAAAAGTATTGTAAAAGCTCGTGGCCAGGGCATCGCCGGCAATCTTGGTGGCGCTGTAGGGAGACTGGGGCTGCAGGGGATGCTTTTCATCAATGGGCACGTATTGCGCCGTACCATATACCTCGGAAGTGGAGGTGTGAATCACCCGTTCGCAGCCGTTATCCAGCGCCGCCTGGCAGATATTAAGCGTCCCCTTGATATTGGTATCCACATAACTCATGGGGGCGGTGTAGGAAAAGGGAATGGCGATAAGGGCGGCAAGATGAAAAATGACATCAACCCCCCTAATGATGGAGCGGCAATAATAGGGATCACGAATGTCGCCCGTCAATACCTCTAAATCATCAAGGCAATTGCAATCTTCCAGCCAGCCCCAATTATTGAAGGAATTATACTGACTCAGGGCCTTAACCCGGCCGCCCCGCGCCACCAGCATTTCAGTAAGGTGGGAGCCGATAAAACCATCGGCGCCGGTTACAAGGATATTTTTGCCTTTGAGTTCCATATTTTTTATCCGCTCTAATTATTGGACATTATTACCTATAGCAGCCAATTCCTGCATCTTTTTTTTCACCTGCTCATAAGCCGCCCTGGCCGCTTCAAGCTGGCCATCCTCCCGGTAGCAGTCGCCCATTTTTTTAAGCATATTTATATGCTCCGGCTGGCGGATAAAACCCTGTTCGTAGGCCAGAACAGCATCGGCATACTGGCCGTCAGAGAACAAACTATCACCGATTCCCTCCCAATAGGAGGTAAAATCAGGATTAATATCTATTGCCCGGTTAAGTGCTAAAATGGCCTCATTAAAATCACCGGCGGCAAAGAGGGTATCAATGAGAGCACGATGAAGCTCAACCTCATTTGAGGCATAATTAAGGCCCTTACGAAAGTCCTCTGCCGCCTCTTGGGTTTTACCATCATTAAGCAGTAAGCCGCCGTGATTTAAATAAAGAGCCGCCAGCAGGTCTGGCGCCAGACTTGCGGATAAATCCCGGCGTTTTTTATCGAGGTAATCATACCATGGTTCTATATCCTTTGCGGCCGACACCAGATCACCGTTTTCTATGTGAGACTTACAAATCCCCATATCTTCACGAATAATGCCGTTTAGTTCTGCCAGAAGTTGGTCGTGATCAGGGACAATTCGCAGTCCTTTTTTAACCATATATATAACACTTGGCCAACGACCGCCTGCCGCCCTGAAATACTTGGTATAACTCAGAAAATCATCGGCAAGCTGCCGCCGGAATTTCGCGGTCTTCTCGACAAATTTCACCTCAAGCGCCATAGCTTTATTAAAATATTCTTCCGACTCGGCAAACTCCGAACCTAAGGTCTTGATACAGCCAAGGTTATAATAAACCTCTCCGCCAGCAGGTTGGGCCGCCAGCAGACTCTCCACGATGGGACGAGCCAGCACGAAATTCCCTTCATCCATATAGAGTCGGGCCAATAGTAACTTGTTTTGTTCCTTATCCTCCTGGCGCTCTATTTTGTCGAGGAGGAAACTCTCCCGCTTATTAAATGATAAAATTTTGTTAATGTTCTCCACCAGCAGAGCAAGCGTATCTGTTCTGGCAATATTGATATTCAGCAGACGCCGCAGATTCTGCTCCAGCCATTCAGGATACTTGGCCGGGTTATTTTCCAACACCGCAGCGGCCCGCCGTTCCCGCTCACTTAATTGCAGGCCATTCATGGTAATTTCTTCCAGAACGTGCCATATTTCAGCGTTATCCAGCTTTTTATGGAGCTTGTCTATCTTCTCAATTTTGCGCTGAGTATTAGACGGGAGCATATTGAATGCCCGCACCCGGCCCCGTTTTTTCATGACAGCCGTTAGTTCCCTGCCCACCGACCGGCATAACCTGTCCGCTTCTGTTATGTATTTTTGCAGAGTTCCGGCCTTATTAAGGGTATAGCGAAATTTTTGCAGCAAGTGCCTGTTATCTATACCGCTGGTTGCCTGTATATGCTCGTCAATCAAGGCCCTAACCCCTGCCTTTTCACCACAATATAAATCTATTGTCTCCTGCAGAGTCAGCACCTCCGTTCCCTCAATATGAGCACCACCCTCTGTGGCATTGATAAATTTTTTGCTGGAATTGGCAATGGCCGATTCAAAGAACTCTTTCATGCTCAAAAAAGAACGGTTTGTCCTGAGCATTGTGCCGTCAATCCCCTTGACCAACTTCCCTTCTGTATTGCCGTCCCGCAATATATCTGTGGGGGCGCTGCCCTGCAAAACAGTACCGTGCGCGTGACTTGCCGTTTGGGGATAAGCCAGGTCCTGACCGATAAAGATAACCGGATCGCAGCCCAGGATATCGGCAGCTATAAGGTTAAGATGGGCAACGGTACTTGCCCCGCTGGTGAATATTTCACCGCCCATTAAAGAGTTAAGCCAGGCCTCCATGGAATTAGCGGTAAAGGTCCAGAAAACCTGACGAGCCGGAAAATTCTGCGGGGTTCGGGGATTCACCCATGATGAACAGATAAGTGAAGTGCCCTTAACTTTTGGGATCACATCGGCAAATTTTTCGTAGGTCAGATTGTTCGGATCAATGGAGGTCAGGAAATGGGGACTTATCCCATGCTCAAGGAGGGCTGGCAGTACTGTATCAACGGCCATAATTACCGCCTTGTCCCGTACCTGTTTCAAGATATGAATATTCTTGTCAAGCGATGGGCCGCCGGCCACCAGAATGGCGGGAACTCCGGCAAAGGCCTTATGCAGATCCTCTAAAAGGCGTTGATGATGAATGGTGGTGATATGCCTGAAGCGGTTATTAAAGAAATCCAGTCCCAGATGCTTGACCGTCGTGCCGCCTATGTTCATGGCATTAAGATGGCGAAACAATCCTTCTTTCAACTCCTTATATCCCTCAGGATCAAGCTCAAAAGACTGCATATGGTGCAGCACCATGGAACCCTCAAGCTGCAGGGTGCGGGCGGCCGGGGCCAGAACAGCGCCAATATCAATATCGGGGCCAACCCCCAGGATTAATCGATTGTCTTGCAACAGACTGCTGAGATCAATATACTCCAGGGCCTGCCGGAAAATATCTGAATTACGCTCAAAAACCGCAAAAGACTGTAACAGGGGGAGCTGCTCCAAAATCCCCAGGGCCGCGTAACCAAGCCCCATCCCCAGTAGAGCCACAAAACCGCGGTGAGTGGCGGAAATACTGGCGATAAAGTCCTCGGCCTCACTCTCCGGATTTGAATCTTTATGCAGTAACATCGAGCCGCCGGCAGGATCGTTTAAGCGCAGATTAAGGCTGTTATTTTGAGCCCGGCAAATTTTTCCCGCCGCCTGCGGCCGCAGTTCCGTCATCATCTGCCAGATATGCGGCTGCCGCTCCTTTAAAAGCGCCATGTTACGATCATAAAAACTGGGTAATTCGGTCATAATGACAAGATATCCTTTTTTATGAGAAAATACAAAAATATAGCATATAGATTTAAACCGGCTTTACAGGCCGGGGCGCAATACTCCAATGCAAATATTACGCCATAAAATGTCGTGTCTATTACTTTTTGTAGTCAGGTGTAATTATATCACAGCCTGACCATTATTTTACCAATTACACAAAAGACATAAAAGAGAATTGCCCTGCTAAGTATTATAGTATTTTGAGATGCTTTTTTGACACTTGGCCAAAAAAAACAAATTTTGTTTAAGATATAACTTCAACTACCGATATAGTCATTGAGAACACGTATTCCGGGTTAGTTAGTTTGTTCTTAGACCGCAACCGAAAAGAACATCATAACCATAGCGCCGGGTTCCCGGCTCAACAGGGAGGTGATAAAGAGCGCAAGATAATGTTTTAAGGTAATTTAGGCGGCCGGGATTCACCTGACCGCAATTTTACATCGAAAAAGGATTTTTCGATGTTTATCTCTCATGTAGGACAACATAATGTCACTAAGAATTAATACCAACATTGCGGCACTAAACGCCCATAAGAACATGGTCAAAAACGATAACGCGCTTTCAGCTTCGCTGGAAAGGTTATCGTCAGGATTACGGATCAACAAGGCGGCAGATGATGCCGCCGGTATGGCCATCGCCGACTCCCTTAGATCACAAGGGTTAGGACTGGGCCAGGCAATTAAAAATGCCAATGACGGTATTTCCATGGTGCAGACCGCTGACGGCGCCCTGCAGGAGTCCATTAATATTGTTAACAGCATAAAAACAAAGTCCATTCAGGCGGCGCAGGATGGCCAGACCACCGATTCCCGTAAGGCGATCCAGTCCGATATCACCAAACTCATGGGAGAGTTGGACAATATTGCCAAAACCACTTCTTTTAATGGCCAGAAGCTGCTTTCCGGTAATTTCACCAATAAGAAGTTCCAGATTGGCGCCTACTCCGGTGAGACAATCAATCTGTCCATCGGTTCTACGGAAGCAACAAAAATCGGCCATATTTCCACCTCCAACCTTACCTTTGCCGATAAAGGTACAGCGGCGTTATCAGTTTACAGCAGTCTGCAGAACAAGACCTACAACCTTAACAGCATTCAAGTTGTCTATGACAACACCAGTGAACACAGCCTGGGAGCAGTAGCCGATGCCATCAACAAGCTGAGTGATGTTTTAGGTATTACGGCGGCGGCGAGTGTAAGCTCTACCACCACCCACAGTATAGCGGCCGGCACCACAGATGCTACCTTTGCCATTAACGGGGTCAATATCGGCAGCGTAGCAACACAAGCTAATGACGCCAATGGTGCCCTGGTCGCGGCCATTAATCAGAAGACCAGCGAACATGGCGTATTTGCCTCTGTAGACTCGGCAGGGAAACTGACCCTTACCTCTACCGACAATCGAGCTATTGAGGTAACTCAAGACACTAATACTACAGCCGTTCTGGGGAACACTACTTCCATGTCAACCCTGGGAACTATTGCCTTAACCCAGAAGGGTACCAGTGAGATTGTTATCAACAACCGGGCTGGCGGTACGGCAGTAGCGCTTGTTGATAATTTGCTGGAAACCTCCGGCGCTATCACAACTACGGCTTCATCAATTATGGCGTCAGGATCAACCATTAAAGCCAGTTCCACCATTGGTGCCGGTAGTATCCTCGCTACGGGAAGCACTCTTGAGGCTATTTCCGGCGATGTATATACAACGGGCAGCAGCATCGTGGGTTCAGGATCAACATTAGTACAGGGAACAATAATTAATTCAGGCACTACCCTTACCGCTTCGGCTACAGCCTCTGGCGCAGTTGCCGGCACTGGCACACTTGGTAGTGGCAGTACAATAGCAACGCTATCAACCATAGGGGCCGGCACAACCATTCATACCACCACTTCGGTTGGCGTGGGGGCTGATACACTTGGAACAACTGGTTCCTCGACAT
>JAJSAA010000218.1 GCA_024274995.1 Deltaproteobacteria bacterium | reverse complement strand
CTTGAGGGATTCCAATAAAATATTTACCGTTTCTGGACGTGTGAAAACTGGAATCCACTGTAATATAAAATGTGGTGCTTCTGGGACAGTTATTTTGTAGCGGCTTCTACCCATCATTTAGCTCTCCGTGTACGTTCCCACGCGGGAGCGTGGGAACGAGAGAGAAACCTTGACGGAACAACTCAGAAGTCTATTTAGGTGTGACTGTAACTGCTTCACTATGGCTTATAGCGTTTGCCGCCCCAGTTAAACGAACTCCGCGCCCCATAAGGGTGTGGCCGAGCCAGCCGCTCAATTCATCTTCATCGGTCTCCGTTAATTGCCGGGCATAACTCTCACTCGCGGTGTTCATCACGGCATAATCGGCAGCGGCCAGCAGGGGATCAAATTGGTTGTTAAGGATATTTCTGTGGATAACTCGGGCCGGAAGGCCTGAAATCGCCTGGGCAAAGGGCAGATCCGCAACGCCCTGGTGCAAGTCTGCTCTGGCATTATAGATGGTAACCTGACAACCTGTTTTGACAAAATAATGCCGAAACCCTTCATTCTCATGAATGAGAGCCGGGAGCAGCGCCGTATGGGCGTTATGGCAGTAAATAATATCAACTTCCTGATCAAGACAGATCATCAGGCAGATGGCCGCCTTCTGCAGTAAAATATTCATGGCGAAATAGTCAACATGCCTGTCGTCCTGCCGAATACCGGCCAACTTTTCTGCTTCAGCGGCGCTGTAGGTGTATAGACTCTTTTTCTCCAGAAAGCGGGGACTGTCGATGAGATAGATATCAACGACCGATTTTTTATGCCAGATTTTGACCGGCTCACGTCTTTCCTGCCGGACATAAGACATGTCAACGGTAAACGCAATATCCAGCCGGGAAAAGCCGGCATCTTCCGGTGCCATGAACCCGTAAAACGGTATCACAACAGAGACATCCCGGCCGGAGCGGGCCAGGGTTGCGGTTAGTTGTCCAACGAGATGGTGAACCCCGCCGCCATTAGTGAGCGAACCGTATTCCCGGCTGACAACCCAGATATTTTTACAGGCCCTAATCATAGATTATGCTGGGATAACGGGCCAGTAACTCCTCGGTTTCCTCATCTAAAATATCGGCCACCTCGTGGATCTGATACTCACAGCCGCATTGCCGGCAGCACATTCTTACCCGCCAGCATGAACGTATCACCTCTAACTTCCCCTGACATTTTTTACATTGCATGGCCATTTGCCGCCTCCCGTTTAACCGTCCACCAATTCGGTCTTGGTAAATATAGCCTTTAAAGGATAACCGGCCTTCTTCAGGGTCTCGGCCCCGCCTTCCTGGCGGTCAACCACGGTAATAACCAGCCCGACCTTATAGCCCTGGCTCTCCACCCGCTCAATGACCTTGAGCAGAGTACCGCCGGTGGTAACCACGTCCTCAAGCAGAGCCACCACAGCCCCGGCCGGGATATTACTCTGCCCCTCTATATAGGCGCCGGTGCCGTGCCCCTTGGCCTCCTTCCTGACAATAAAGGCGGGGATGGAGTTCTTCTCAAGATAACTCACTAAGGAGACGGCAGTAACCAAGGGATCGGCTCCCAGGGTCATGCCGCCCACCGCCCCGATGGCCGGACTGCTATCGGCAATAATTTTATAGATCAAACGGCCGCAGAGATAAGACCCTTCGGCATCGAGGGTCGTCTGCTTGCCGTCGACATAAAAATCCGAGGT
>JAJSAA010000217.1 GCA_024274995.1 Deltaproteobacteria bacterium | reverse complement strand
TTTAGGCCGGGCCGTGGCGGCCCATCTCGGAGTGAACCCGCGGCAGCTGGTCTTTGGCAACGGTTCCGATGAAATTCTGGCTCTCCTCGCGGCGGCCTTTATAACCCCTGGCGACGAAGCGGTGAGCAGTTCACCATCTTTTCTGGTCTATACCAAGGTTACTCAGGCCCAGGGCGGAATTAACCGTATTGTGCCGCTACGGGATATGTGCCACGACCTGGACGCTGTTCTGCAAGCGGTAACGGCCCGTACCCGATTGATTTTTCTGGATAATCCCAATAATCCCACCGGCACGGTCTTTACCCCGCCAGAGTTTGAGGCCTTTTTAACCGAGGTGCCGGAAGGAGTGATTGTGGTGGCTGATGAGGCCTATTGGGATTTTGTGAGCCCGGACAAGCAGCTTGAGGTGCGAAAATATTTGACCGGGCCTCAGGCTGTGGTGGGGTTGCGTACCTTTTCCAAGGCTTATGGCCTGGCTGGTCTGCGGGTGGGTTATGGGTTGATGCCGGAGGAGATCGCCGATTGCCTGCACCGGGTGCGGGGGCCATTTAATGTCAATATGCTGGCCCAGATTGGCGCCTTAGCCGCCCTGGGAGATGATGAGCATTATCAGCGCACCCTGGCCATGACCAGGGATGGCATTGCTTGGCTCAGCGAAAGATTACGGGCGCTTAATTTACAGCCCCTGCCCACCGAGACCAATTTTTTTCTGGTTCACCTTGGCGGTTTGGATGGCGGAAAATTCTACGATGCCATGCTGCGCCGGGGGGTGATTATCCGCCCGATGACGGCCTATGGTTATCCAGATTATATTCGGATCACGGCTGGAATAGCGGCAGAAAATGAGCGCCTGATAAGGGCGGCTGATGAGGTGTTGCGGGAGATGCGGGGGTGAGCCAACCATCTGATATAATTACCATTGACGGGCCTTCCGGTTCTGGTAAAAGCACCTTGAGCCGTCTGTTGGCGGCCGAACTCGGTTATACCTATCTCGATACTGGAGCTATGTACCGGGCCGTGGGGCTCCAGGTCAAAAACGGGCATGTTGACTTGGAGGATGACAGGAGTCTGAAAGAGCTGCTGAGCGGCTTAGAGCTGGAGTTATTGCCCGGCGGCGGGGATAGTGTCGTAATTTTGGGCGGTCATGACGTCTCACGCGCTATTCGTTCGGCGGAGATGGGCATGATGGCCTCCAGAGTTTCCGGTAAGCCCCTGGTGCGGGAGCGGCTCACGGCTCTTCAGCGTCAGATGGCGGCCAGGGGCCGGGTTGTGGCCGAGGGCCGGGATACCGGCACGGTTGTTTTTCCTCTGGCTCGCTGTAAATTTTTTCTTGAGGCCGCAGCTGAAGAACGGGCTCGGCGGCGAACGGAACAGCTACGGCAACAGGGGATGACTGCCGATTATGACGATATTCTGGCCCAGATCAAAAAACGTGATGCCGATGACAGCGGCCGACAGTTGGCCCCCTTGAGGCCGGCGGCAGACGCCCTGCTTATTGACTGCACGAAGATGGAAATTCCAGCGGTGCTTAGCTTTATGTTAGACAGGGTTTCCGCGGCGGCCGGGTAGAAGTTCCACTTATCCTGCTGAATAGTTACACTGAAGGGAGGTAAAGATGGCAGATCAGAACGAAGATATGCGTAAATTTAAACGGCGGCACCTTATTTATTATCTTGAGGTCTTTGATGATGAAACCGGTGCCCTCCTTGGTTATCTGGTGGATCTGACGGTGAATGGTCTTAAACTGGTCAGTAAAGAAAAAATCCCGGCAGATAAGGATTTCAGGCTGCGGATGATGATGCCGGAGGAGTATTGCTCCTAGCGTCAGGTGGTTTTTGAGGCTCACAGTATGTGGTGTGCCGGGGATGTCAACCCGGATTTTTACGCCACCGGTTTTAGCGCCCCTGAGCTGGATCAGAATATCAGACGAATTTTTATGATTATGATTAATCAGGTTGGTTTTAACGATTGATTTGCAGCTTTTAGTGAGTACGAAATAGTGGTATCCGCTCAGTGATTCGCCTGAAATCCGGTTGGTGGTTTTATGGCGGGAGGCAGATCGTTTTTTCCCTCCGCACTAAGGGGGACTGTAGGGGCATCCCTTGTGGTTGCCCTCCCTTTCCGACCAAGAAACAGGAGGATGATGTATGGAGGCAGGGAAAGAGAAGGTGTATAGCATGTTTATTCAGCATTTAAAATCCCGTGCCCTGCGGCGGTATTATTTTAATGCCCACAAACTGGTTGACAGTATGGCGCCGAACCGTGATCCGGGTACGCCAGTTGAACAGATTTTCAAGAAGTTCAACAAGGAGCTATCTGTCAGCCGGATGAAGAAAGACAAGTCTTTCGTGCAGGTTGCCTTTGAAGGGGCGGATGCCGGATTGGCTGCTAAGTGGGTGAATGGCCTTGTCGCCCAGGCCAATGCGGCCACGGTGAGCACCCTGGTGAAGGATGCGGCAGGCCGACTGGAAAGCAGAAAGCGTGCCCTGCGTGAACAAATTGCCGTTAAACGCAAAACGGCCGGGCTGCTCCGTATGGACAGACTCGCTAAATTAAAAGAGGCGATTCATATTGCCGACGGGCTTGGTCTTAAAGGAAATGGGATCATTTCTATGATGGCGGGAAAATCGGCATTGGCGTTGAGTCAAGCGAATATACCCCTCTATATGAGAGGAAGCATGGCCTTGCGGGCAGAGGCGAAGTCGTTACGGGCGCGCAATAATAATGATCCATTTATCCAGGGTCTGCGCGACCTGCAAGAGAAGTTAGACATCCTGGCAAGCGTCCACATTGACCCATCCCAGATTTCTGCCATGCGGGTGGATCAACCAGCTTTGATACCGGATCATTATATAAAGCCGAAGCGCAAGCTGATTATGTTGCTGGCTCTGTTCGGCGGCCTGATGTTGGGCGTGTTTGCCGCTTTTTTTGCCGAATTTATGGATAAGGCCGGTGAGGCCAGGAGGAGTGAGTCAGCCTGATATTGGCGTACAAGGGGAAAACCGTCGAAACTTTTTTGCATAGGGGCCATAACGAAAAAGATTAAGTAGGGTACTTATGGGACGTGGATCAGGAAAAAATATGGGAGGACGGGTTTTAATAGTTGTTTGTGCGTTGCTTGTCTTTGTATCTGCTGCCGTTGTTGCGGAGGCAAAATTTACCTGTGAGGTAATTTCTGTAGATGATGGGCAGCTTGTTCTCGAAAACTGCAAGGATATGGTATCAGGCGGATTAAGCCTGGTGACACCGTCAGTATCACCAAAGAAAGAAAGAGGTTGCTGAGGAAAAGGAACGGGGATATTGACCCAACACCAATGAGGTTATTTAGCTGTTCAGCCGAGCGGGGCGGTCTCTGCTTTATAAATAACACAGGCATCCCGGCCAATTCCGAGGGCCTATTGCACTACCCACTAAATCCGTGCCGTTATCGGCCGCAGGTTTACGTCCTTCTCAGTCCTTCTAATGCCTTGCCGCTACCGGCAGCAGATCATTCAAGATGACATAGAATACAGGAACCAGGAGCAGGGTAATGAAGGTGGAAAACATGATGCCGAAGGCCAGGCTGATGGCCATGGGAATCAAAAACTGGGCCTGGACGCTGGTCTCCAACAGCATGGGTACCAGGCCGAAAAAGGTGGTAACTGAAGTCAGAACGATGGGTCGGAAGCGTCGGCAGCCGGAGGCGAGTACCGCCGTTATAATATCCCTGCCCGCCGCTCGCTCCCGGTTAATTTGGTCCACAAGAAGCAGGGAGTCGTTCACTACCACCCCGGAGAGGGCCACGATCCCGAATATACTGAGCATACTTAAACTGAAACCCATGAGCCAGTGGCCCAGTACCGCCCCCACAATGCCGAAGGGGATGGCAGTCATGATTAACAGGGGCTGGCTGTAGCTTTTAAAGGGGATGGCCAACAGGGCGTAGATCATCAGCAGAGCCAGGATGAAATCTCTCATCATGCTGTGCATTGAGTCCCGCCGCTCCCGGGCCTCACCCTGTAAGGTGTAATGGAGGCCGGGGTAGTCATCAATTAGCCGGCGCAGGATTGTGGTCTTGAGATCCTTTAAAATTTCGGCGGCGTTGGCCTTTTTTGCATCGACATTGGCGGTGATATCAATTACCCGCTGGCGGTTGGTACGGTTGATCTGCGAGTAGCCCCGGCCCTCGGTAATGACGGCGGCCCGGCTCAAAGGAATTTCGCCGCCCCGGGGGGTTCTGATCCGCATATTGTTTAAGTCCGAGAGATGGCGGCGGGCCTTGCGGGGATAGCGAACCATGACCTTGACCTCATTGCGGCCCCGCTGCATGCGCAGGGCTTCGGCCCCATAGAAGGCGGCCCGTAACTGGCGGCCCAGATCCTCCTCGGTGATGCCAAGGGTGCGGGCCTCCCTGGTCAGCTTGAATTTAAACTCTCTTTTTCCCGGCGGGTAGGAGTCGGCTATGCCGCTTAATCCCGGATAACGGCGCAGAAATTTTTTGACTTTGGCGGCAGCCTGAGCCAGAATCGCAAAATTATTATGGCTAAGCTGCACATCCACATTGGCGCCCATATGCATGAGGTTGGAGCTGAAGGTCAATGATTCAATCCCCGGTACCTGGCCCACCTTGCGGCGCCAGCGTCTGGTGATCTCCTCGGCGGGAATTTTCCGTACATCGCTGGGCTGGAGGAGAAGAGCCACCTCGGAGAGGTAGCTGGCCGTGGAGGCAGCCTGCCCCATGGGGCCGCCCTTGGCGATGGTTCCACCCACCACGGCGAAGATATGGCGCAGCACGGTACCCTTTCCCGGCCGCTCGCTGTCCACCTCCTTAATGACCTCTCGGGCTTTGTCTACCAGCATCTTTTCCACCGCCGCCGTCTGGCCCACTAACGAGCCGCGCGGCATCACCAGGCTGGCCGTAACCTTGTCGCCGTCCACCACCGGCATGAAGGTAAATTTGATGATACCACCCTTGACCAGCCCCACGGTAAGGAGGAGGACGATGAGGGCGGCGGCGAGAGAGGCGTAGCGGGAATCAACGCATAATTTCAGAAAATGGCGGTATGAACCGTTAATGAAGGAATTCAGCCGCTGGCCGAAACGCCGCCGGCCGCGTTCTAAAATATTGGGAGCTTTATTGTTATCTCCGCCAAAAGACAGGTGAGCGGGCAGCACAAAGATGGATTCAAGCAGGGATACCATGAGGATGGCGATAACTACCATGGGGATCTGGCGGATAAACTTCCCCATGATGCCTTCTAAAAAGATGAGTGGTAAAAAAGCCGCCACGGAAGTCAGGACGGAGAATACCACCGGTATAGCCACCTCACGTGTTCCATCAATGGAGGCCTGAAGATAGTCCTTGCCTGCCTGCCGGTGTTCGTAAATATTTTCACCAATGACAATGGCATCATCCACCACGATTCCGAGAGCCATGATGAAGGCGAAGAGGGAAATCATGTTAATGGAGATGGAGAGACTGGGCATAATAAGCAGCGCCCCGAGAAAAGAAACCGGGATTCCTAACATAACCCAGAGGGCCAGGCGAATCTGCAGAAAGAGGCTCAGGACGAAGAAAACCAGAAAGAGCCCGTAGGCGGCGTTGCGGAGCAGGAGATGGAGGCGGCTGCTGAAGAGTTTCGAGGTGTCGTTCCAGGTGGCGAGGTGCAGGGCCGGTGGCAGGGTCGGAGCCAGTCGTTTTACAAAATCATTTACTGTTTTGGCAATCTCGGTGGGTTTCTGGCTGCCCACCCGATAGATACCGATCATTATGGCTGGCATGCCGTCAAATTGGGCGAATTCATCGGTTTCGGCAAAGCCGTCCCTGACTGCGCCAATGTCTCTGACCCGGACGGCAGTGCCGTCCTTATTGGCAATGACAATGATATTGCCATAGCCCGCTCCGTGATAGCGTTTTTCTTTGGTGCGGATTAGAATCTCGCCGCCGGCCGCCTTGATGGAGCCGCCAGCCAGGTCAATGGAGGCCTGTCGGATTCGATCGGCAACCTGATTTAAGGTCAGCCCGTAGCGCCGGAGGTTGTCCTCCGGAATCTCAATGGAAATCTCATAGGGGCGGACACCGCTTAATTGGGTCTGGGTGATATCGGGCCTGGTCAGGAGTTCATCACGAATACTATCCGCCCGCTGGCGCAGAGCCTTCTCCGGCACGTTGCCGTAGACCACGAGAGACAGAACCTCCCGGCGGTTCAGTGTTTTGGCAACTATGGGTTGTTCGGCATCCTTTGGCAGGGTGGTGATGCGGTCAACCTCATTTTTTATATCTAACATGACCAGATCCGGGTTGGCGTTGGTCTCCAGGGTTGCGGTGACCGTGGCCTGGCCTTCCAGGGCCCTGGCTCGCAGCTCTTTAATGCCCTTTACCCCGCTCACCGCGTCCTCAATGGGCAGGATAACTCCGTCTTCCACCTCTTCCGGGCTGGCACCGGGATAGGCTACTGTAACCACTACCCGGTCAAGGTTGACCTCCGGGAAGACCTCCTGCTTGATGCCGCGGCCCATCAGCAGGCCGCCGACCAAAAATAAGAGCATTAATAAATTGGCCGAGACATGGTTTTTGGCCATCCATTTAATCGCTCCGTTCATAATCGCCCATTGTTTTCAAGGCGCAGGGGCATACCATCGACGGCCCCGGCCAGATTAGTGATAATCAGGCGCTCGTTTTCCCGCAGCCCCTGGCTGATCAGCACTTCATTACGGTTACGGCGGCTTATTTTGACCGGGGTTACGCGTAACTTATCCTCGTTATCCATGAGCCAGACGGTGTTGTTATCACGCAGGGCCGCGACCGGTATGGGATAGACTCCGACCGCAGTCCTCCCCTGGAATATAATGTCGGCGAACATGCCTATAGCCAATGGGGGGCGGTGATTCTGGGGGGAGAGCAGGTTAAAGGGGTCTGGAATTTCCACGATCAGGCGTAGCATACTGCCGGTTTGCTCGGCTGTACTCAGAGAGCGAACCAGGCGGCCGGGCCAGGAGATGAGGCGGCCGCCATCCTTGATCTGGATTTCGGCTCTGGAGCCCCGCTTCCTCTGCGCCCAGCGGCTGGGCAGCCGTAACCAGGATAAATCCGGCAGAGGGACTGGAACCACGGCCTCGGCGTAGTCCGTGCCAATGACAGTGGCTGCCTGGCTGTTGGCCGGCAGATATTGACCAATGGCCGCCTGTTCGTTTTGTACCCGGCAGTTAAAGGGGGCGGTGATGGTGGTACGGCGTAGATTAATCTCGGCCTGTCTGAGACCGGCCCGGGCTGAGATCAGACTGGCCCTGGCATTCTTTAATTGCGGGCCGTAAAGGGCCAGGGAATCAGCTGCCGGAAGACGGCCTTTATTCCGGTGCTGCCACTCAAGGCGTGCTACCTGGGCTCTGGACTCTGTGACGGCCAGCTCATACTCCATTTTTGTCACCTGGGCTTGAGCCTGGTGAATGGCTAATTTATAGTCAGTAGTCTCTAAACGGATGAGAACCTCATTCTTTTTAAAATAATACCCGGCCAGGAGATTGGGGGCAGCGTAGACCACCCGGCCGCTGACCTGCGGGCTGATGGTAACCTGCCGCCGGAAGGTAATGGTGCCGGTTTCCCGGATCAGCACCCGGCGGTTCTCCTTCTCTAATTTGATTATCCTGACCAGAGCCTGGTGGATGGCTGGCGGCTTTTTGGCCGGGCCGTGGCGGCGGGCGGTCATGAGCTTAAAAATCATTATTCCGGCTGCCAAAATCAGGAGCGGCAGAATAATCTTCAAGGCGTTTTTTTTCTCAGGGGGCATAATGTTCTCCTTTCCCCCGGAACAGTTTAATCAGAGACTGGGAATAAAAACAGGCCAACATACCGCTCACCGTGCTTGTGGTGGTTACCCAGAATAAAATCAGGTGCAGGGTATGATGTTTATAAAAGAAGAGATCAAGGATAAAGAGGATGATCCCGAGATGCATGAGTGATGAACCCAGGCGCAGCCAGTATGATTTATGGTTGAAGTTCAGCCGCTGGCTGCCGCCTGCTGCGAGGACAAGAACCACAAACTGTAGAGCCAGGGTGATTATGAGGCTGACCTTCAGGGCTATGACCACTCCATAGACAAAGGAGATAATAACCACCACAAGAGCTAACAGGGCGGCAAACCAGGTAAGCCGGTTGGCGGACAGCAGACGTTTGGGAACACAGATGCCGAGAAGGAGGATGAGGGCGATGACAAAGGGGCTTATCAGCCGGTTCATGCGGGCCATATAGAGGGCCTTGGCGGCCGCAGGCATATGCTGAAGTTCGGCGAATTTAAAATAGAACATGCCATAGATGCAGATGGCCGAGATGGCGCCTAGGACAGCGGCGGTGCTTAGAATTAGATAAAAATCATAGGAGGCTTTTTTCATGGCTTGTCAAAAGGTATGTTCCCCTGGAAAATAAAAGGAGGTGAGAAAGGTAAAGATCATGGCTATAAAGCATAAGATTCCGAGGATGGCGGTGAAATACCACATGCCCCGTTTATTGGTGTAGAGCCGGGTGTGAAGATAAGTGCTGTAGACGGCCCACATCATTATTGAACTGCATATCTTGGGATCCCACCACCAGTTCGGCCCCCAGGCCTGCAGGGCCCAGGGGTAACCGAGGAGCATGCCGAGGGTAAGCAGAAAATAACCCAGTTTGGCAAAGTCATAGCCCAGTGATTCAATAGCTGTCTGGTGTTTAATCAGCATAAACAGCGAGGTGATAAAGGTGATGGTTATACAGGCGTAAGAGACAAAGAGCAGGGGCGGATGGAGCCACATATAGCTGGCGTTATAATAGAAGGTCAGGCGCGGATAGAGTTTCATAAACAGGCTTAGACGGCTCATGGCCGGGAGATGGCTGCTGAACCAGGGAGCGGTTTCCTGGAAGAATTTGGCGAGAGGCTGGGCAAAGGGGTTGGCGGCCAGCAGGAGAAGGCTGGTCTGAATGCCGAGAAAAAGCTGCAGGATTCCGCGCAGACGGTGATTGTCGGTTTGCCGCCAGGCCCGGTAGGCCATGAAGGCATAGGCCATGAACCAGAAATAATATTTTTCATTTTCTATCCAGAGCGGGATTATATAACGCGGTGGGTGGGCTGGGTTGTAGAGGGTAAAGGCGTAGGCCGCCTCGCTGTTCATGATTTTCAGCTGCTCATTGAGCCAGGGAACCAGATCAAGGGGCAGACGCAGGGGCATTTGCTGATAGATGCGGAGATGGAGCCAGGCAATGAGCAGGAAACCGACTGTGAAGACTGTATTTATGCTGAGTAGCAGACATCGGTTAAAGAGACAGAACCGCTCTTTTTCCCGGCAGGCGTTAAAAATTCCGGAGAGCGCGGCGATTCCGCCCATGGCGGCCAGAAAATAGAGTAATATCCGGCCAATGGTGGTAAATTGCGTTAAGTCTATCGGCATTTGTTATTGTGAATAATTACTAATTACGGATAGTTTAAGAAAAATTTACCATAGCCGATAAATATAAAAAAACCAGAGTTTATCATTATCTTAAAAAAACATGCAGTTTTTGTAACGGTGGAGATATATATAATATATGCAAAGATGGCGGACGGGGAATAAATCGTTGTGGCTCTGCCGGCCATGTGTTCGGCAGTTGATGCCGGTAATTATCAGATCCTCCTGGGAGTGGTTGGAGGAATCATCTGATGCTGCGCTCTGTTGTGAGCGTTGTAAATGCACCGAGCATCTCGGAGAGCGTTTTGGTGGTCTCCGCCATCTTATTCGTATTCTGTCCCTGATTTTGTGGTTACCCTTTCGTTTACTGCCGCCGAGGAGTAAGGCCTGGCGCCGGGCTATTTAAAGGTAAGCGCTCCATGAACACCCTGAAACGCTTACCTGAGGGGCTACCCCCAGAGCCTGAAAAGATTAATCTTCTCCCTGCCTTGGTCCACATCTTTTTCTTTTCAGGCGGCCCCGGTCTTTTTTAAGCCTGAGACGGCGTTCTCTTGATGCCTTTGTGATTTTAGTCTTTTTGCGCCGTGCTTTGGTCTTTAATCCAGCGCGCAGTAAATCGCTGAATTTCAACAGCGCCTCCTGGCGGTTGGCCATTTGCATACGGTGCCGGTAGCTGACCAGCCATAATTGGCCGTGCCGGTTGATATGGCCGGCCAGTTTCTGGCTGAGGGTGATTTTTTGAGATGCGCTCAAACTTGGCGACTGCCAAAGGTTAAACCAAAGGGTTACCCGACTGTTGACCTTATTGACATGCTGGCCGCCCGGGCCGCTGCTGCGTGAGAAGGTAAACGATAACTCGGTTAATGGTATATTGAGATTTGGGGTTATTTTGAGCATGGGCCTGAAAAGTCGGTGGTAGTAAGTTGAATGACAATAAAATAACATATTGCCAGCAATAAGGATAATATTTTCCGGCCTGGCCGCCTCTTTTGCTCTATAGGCAATTGTGCTATAATGTCGGTAATTAGGTATTTGGTAAACAGGGCCGCTAACCTTGAGCTTTGAAGGGGACATAATGGTGGGTGAGCAGCAGAAAACCAGGGAAAGGCGTAGAGAGCAACGGCGGGATTGTATAGACCTATGGCTTGATATTATTCTTGATTCAGCCGCGGGAGCGGGTCTGCCCCTGCGGGTCAAGGTGATTAATTTAAGTGATGGTGGTATCTGCTTTACCTCCGACCAGCCCCTGGAATTAGGGCAGGTAATCAGGTTCCCCAAGGGTATGCCGGTTGCCTGCGGTACTGTTGTCTGGATCTGTCAGTCCAAGGTTGTCTATAAGGCTGGAGTGCGGTTAGATTCCGGCACCTGAATTCTGCCCCATTGGCCATGAAAAAACGTCTTGTATTTCTTGTTGCCGCTGTATTTATCGTCTGTGGTATTCTGCTTTCTCCCCTTCTCCTTGAATATAGCGGCGTTAAACAGCGGGTTAACGCTCAACTCACCGTTCTGTTAGGCGGTCAGGCCGGGATTGGGGCTATCGGTTGGCGCTGGCTGCCTGTCCCCGCCCTGCGCCTCCGGAATCTAATATTCGAAAATGATATTTATGCCCTGCAGGTACCCGAGGTGCTGGTCTATCCAGACTGGCGGGTTATCTTCAACCGGCAGCTTAGTCTGGGGCGGGTAACTCTCATAGACCCCAGGCTTACCTTCAAGCGCCTTGCCTTTCACGAGAAAAGGCTGGTGCTGCCAAATTTTAAATTAACGGTTAAAAACGGCCAGTTGCTTCTGCCGGCCGGTAAGTTGAGTCCCGAATTAACCCTGCGCCGGCTCAGTTTCAAAAAGCTGCGTCTGCACGTCACCTCCCGTGAGCAGCGCCTGGAGATTTCCCTGCGCGCCGCCGCCTCCTTCGCCTCCCAGCTTAAGATTAAGGCCCGTGTCGATTTGCATAAGAGATATTTCAGTCTTGATCTTGAGGCAGGTAATTTTGATCTGGCCTCCTGCTTCTCGCGTCTATATGGGGCGGGCTCTTTAACTGCCACAAATATTCCCCTGCGTCTGCATGCTGAGGCCTTTGGCCGGCACCAGTGGCAGGCGGGAATCAAGGTAGATGCCCCCTGCCCGTTGCCCCTCTTCGGCCGTTTATGTAAGCTGCGCCGCCTGGCCAATTTGAAGATTACCCGTCAGGGTGACGATTATTTCGTGAATATTGATAAACTGGTGCTGGCTGATCCGGCACTGGAACTTGGCGGCAGTATCTATCGGCGTAAGGGAATATGGGAGATTGATCTTAAAGGCAGGAACCTTGATCTTACTGCCATCCGCCGGATTATTCTGGCTCGGTTTGGTAAAAATGAGGTGGCGGCGCAGGTCTGTAGAATAGTGGAGGGTGGCCGTGCCAGGTCGGCTCGCTACACCTTTAACGGCCCGCTCTCCGATTTCAAGCATATTAACAAGATGACTATCGCGGTAGATGTAGACCGGGCTCCTATCTTTGTTCCGGATATAAACCTGCATCTTGACTGGGCCAGCGGCCCTATCACTATTATTAACGGGCAATTAGCCGGTAAGGGGCTGACGGCTGCCATTGGCGGTAGCCGGGCCAGAAACGGCGATCTTATTGTTGATCTGCCCAAGGAAGATAAAGCTTTTAAGCTTGTCCTGGACATAGACGCTGATCTTAGTGATCTCGGCAGAATATTAAAGACCGTGGTTCATAATCGCCCCTTTCAGGAGGAGTTGGCCCATTTCAAAGACATAAAGGGCCGGGCTCAAGGGACATTACGTCTCGGTGATGATTTAGATGATCTGCAAACCCGGGTTGTGGTGAGGGATATGCAGGCTACCGGCCGTTATGACCGGCTCCCCTGGCCCTTTAATATTCAGGGCGGAGAACTGGAGGTGGCCCCGGAACGGGTAAGCTGGGACGGACTCAGGTGTACATTGGGGCCGCATGATATAAAGGAGAGCCGTGGTTTTGTCTCCTGGGGAGGGGGGCGGGAGCCAAGGCTGGAAATTAACTCTCTGCGGGGCGTAGCCGATCTCGCCGACCTCTGGCGGAACAGTTATCTTGATCTGGGGCGTAAACGTCATTTTTTGAGGCAGGTGCTTGCTGCCGATATCTCTGCCGTCTCCGGGACATTGCGCCTGCGGGAGGGAAGTCTAAAGGGGCCGGTCGCGCGGCCGGCGGCCTGGAAGTATACGGCCCGGGGCTCGGTGGATAATTTTCACTTAATTGCCCGTCACCTGCCGGAATTGATAAGCTCGGCCTTAGACGGGAAGCTCACTGACCATGGTGCCGCGCTCAGCGGTATTTTCAAGGTTGCCGGCGAGAAGATATATCTTGATGGTAAGTATCGCCATCATCATCTCCGGCATTGGCAGGGCACAACCACGCTTAATGGGCAGGTGCCCCGTCGCCTTGGCCCGTGGCTTAAAGGGCTGGATTGGATTCCGCCCCGTTTCTTTCCCCGTCTGCCTTGTCAATTAAAGGATTTCAGCCTCACCAATAACGATGCCGCCTGGGATGACTTCAGGGTTAAGGGCCGGGTGCGGGCCGGGCCGCAGGAGGCGGGGGAGGCCCCGGAGCTGGATCTGGATATTATTGATAACCCAAAGGCCTTGTTAATGACCTTTAAGATGGCCGATGGTCTCCGGCAGGGGAGGTTGACTTACAATAAATGGCGTGCTCCCGCCCGTTCCGTTCTCACCTGGCACGGCAAATTAAGGCTGCCGGCGCTGAACGAATTTCTGGCCCGGAAATTTTTTGATCACGGCACTGTCAGCGGCTCCTTTAACATGCTTACCCAGCATAGTAACGGGCTGTCGGCGGCCTTTAACGGGGCGATGAGTTTTGAAGACATCAGCCTTGAGAATAAGGATGAGAGTATGCCGTTGACGGTGAAACATCTATATCTTGCCGGTGATAACCGCCAGGTCAAGATTAAAGCGGCTGAAATTGAACTGGGCGCTGATACCTTGTCAGGCCATGGTTTTTTGACCACAAATGGCAATAATTATAAGCTCAATATGGATGTCAGCGCTCAGAAACTGGCCTGGCATAATCTTCACCAGGCTGTGACTATGCTTAAGCGGCGTTTAAACCCAGAGACGGCGGCCGGTAAAACAAAGACTGAGGAACAAATTATCCCGGCCAATCTGAGCGGCAGCCTTAATTTTGATCTTGGCAGCTTTTCATATCAAAATAAGTCCGCTCCTCATGATAATGGCGTTAAACCCCATACCTATACCTGGTCACCCATGCGGGGGCATCTCAGTTTTAAGAACCAGGCCGCCCAGGTGGATTTAAATTCCGCCTCTATCTGCGGGATGGATATGTCCGGCCGCTGGGATATTACGCGACCGGCGGCCAGCAGCTTTAAGATTGCCTCGCAGGGGCCGGTTTTTAAGTTTGCCAGAACCCTGCCCTGCCTCGGGGTTAAGCAGAGTCTCATTGAGGGGCCGTTTTCGCTGGATGCCGAACTCTCGGGAATACCGGGGAACTGGCGCAGGGGGCATATTAACCTCCAGTCAGATCATGGTTTGATCCGCAGAATGGATTTATTGTCCCGTATATTCACGGTAATTAATTTTACCGATTTGTTGACCTGGCAGAATAAATCAACCACCGGACATGAGGGACTGGAATATAATAAGCTCGATATCAAAACTAGCCTGAAAGATAATGTGGTGACTGTAAATCGTCTGGTGTTAAAGGGTAAAGGGGTTAATATCTCGGGCCGGGGAACCATAACCCTTCCGGAGCGCCGGCTCGACCTGACCTTCTTTGTTGCCCCTTTGAAGATGATTGATTCAGTGGTTACCAGTATTCCCCTCGTCGGCCGGGTCCTGGGAGGCAAGAAGGGTTCCATCCTGACCTTTCCGGTATCGGTGCAGGGGCCGCTTGCCGATCCGGAGGTCACGGCTCTGCCGCCTGGGGCCGTCGGCAAGGCGGCCATGGAATTTGTCATTGATACCCTGACCCTGCCCTTTCGGATTTTATCGCCCCTGCTGCCGGCTGGGAAGCCTGGCAAGGGTAAATGAGTTTTTGACTGCGATTAAGAGCTGTTTTGTTTAACCACGGAAACCACGGAAACCACGGAAGGCACGGAATTGTTTTTTAGTTTTTTCCGTGCCTTCCGTGGTTAATTAATGATTTTTAGTGAAGACTGTCAGAGCTCGTTCTGCCTTATTGCCGGGCATAGTAAAGCGTAAGGTTTTGGTATGTTTAAAGGGGCTGGCCGGATCATCTTGCAACCAGGCCTTTACTTCTTCTTCCATTTTCGGCCCTTTCATGCAGATAATGGTGCTGTGGGGCGGGCAGTTGGTGACCATCTGCAGGAAAGGGCCGATGGTGGTCAGGGCCCGGCAGGTGATGATATCGGGCTGGTCGTAAGCCGGCCATGCCTCCTTATCCTCCCGCAGACGTTCTTCTATTATCTTTATATTATCTAAGTGCAGGCAGCGGATAACATGGCGTAGAAAAGAAACCCGTTTTTGGCGTGGCTCTATTAGGGTTACTGTAAGTGCCGGGCAGGCGATTTTAAGGGCCAGGCCGGGGAATCCGGCACCGCTTCCTACATCTAACAGGCTCTGTGCCTCCATATCGGCTATCAGGGGCAGGAGGGTCAGGGAGTCTAAAAAATGATTTTCAATAATCTGCTCCGGAGCCGCTCTGGCCACCAGATTAATCTTGCGGCCCCATTTCTCAAGTTCGGCAAAATAACGCTGGAGGCTGACAAGAGCCGCCGGTTCCGGGGCCGGGATATTCAGGGCCTTCAGGCCGTCTTCCAGGGCCGCTGTAAAGTTAAGTGTGCCTTCAGTCATTTTTCAAGCGTACATCCACGGACAGGGCGTGGGCCGATAGGCCTTCAAGATTGGCCATGGTCATAATATCTTCACCGTCATTGAGCAAGGCCTGGCGGGAGTAGGAGATCAGGCTGCTTTTTTTGAGAAAGGTCTCCACTCCGAGTGAAGATGAGTAACGGGCTGTGCCCATGGTGGGCAGAACATGGTTGGGCCCGGCGAGATAATCACCCACGGCTTCCGGGGCGTTGGGGCCCAGGAAGATAGCTCCGGCGTGCCGGATTCTTGGCAGCCATTGAAAAGGCTCTTCGATCATCAGTTCCAGATGCTCGGCGGCCAGAATATTGGCTAATTCCAGGGCCTCATCGAGATCAGCGGCCAGGAGAATGGTTCCCCGGCTGCTGAGGGACTGGCGGGCAATTTCCTCCCGGCTCAGGCGGGGCAGCAGGGCTGCCAGTTCCTCATTTACCCGCCGGCCCAGTTCTGGGCTAATGGTTATTAGTACGGCCAGGGCCAGGGGGTCATGCTCGGCTTGAGCCAGCATGTCAGCGGCGATATAGGTAGGATTGGCGGATTTATCGGCCACAATCAGCACCTCGCTGGGGCCGGCGATCATATCTATCCGTACTCGGCCCGCCACCTGCTTTTTGGCCTCGGTAACGAATTGATTACCCGGCCCCACCACCACATCCACCGGGGCGATGGTGGCAGTGCCATAGGCCAGGGCGGCGATGCCCCAGGCGCTGCCGGCCTTGTAGATCTCCTTGATGCCGATTTGGGTGGCGGCATAGGTTAAGGCCGGATTGATGCCGCCCTCCGCGGCGGGCGGGGTCAGCATCACTAAGCGTTTTACTCCGGCTATGACCGCCGGAATACCGTTCATGAGTACCGACGAGACTAAGGGCGTTTTGCCGCCCTGGCCGCCGGGAACATAAAGCCCGGCGGAATCCACCGGGTGGATCAGGCGGCCGGTAATGGCTCCGTCGTCACGGGTGACGAGCCATGATTCTTGTTTTTCATGCTCATGAAAGCTCCGCACCCGTTCAATAGCCTTATTAATAGTGGTCTTTAACTTCGGCTTGAGCCGGGATTCGGCCGCCTCTATCTCGGCCGCGCTGACCTGGAGATGCTCCAGATCAAGATGCGGGGCGTCAAACTTATTGGTGTATTCCAGGAGCGCCTCGTCACCGCGGGCTCTGACCTCGGCGATTATAGCACTCACCTGCTGGCGGCGTTTATCATCGGCGCTCTGATACCTGTCTTTCAGACCTTTTATTAATTTTTTCCCCTCGCTGCTGGAGGTTGTAACTGGTGTAATAATCATCTTGCCTGCCTTCTGAAAAATTGTTGTTTATTTCGGCCGCTGAAATGTGACTGTAATTATGGTTGATGGCGTCGTAAAAAGCTAAGTTATACTGCGCACGGTATCCTACGTACAACGAACTTAGGTTACAAAAGTCAAAAAGTATCTCTCTGAATAAACCGCGTTAACTCAAAGAGTTATAGCCCTTTGACAAAATGAGTTCGTTGGAAGTCCGATCTACGGCGTTGTGGCGTTTCGGCAGACCTTCGGCATACCACATGTATGGCCGAAGCCCTGCCGAACCACCACGCCTCGCCGTCTACGCTTAGCTGACTTAGCCATCTTTAGTTAGTGATGGACTTTTTACGAGTCCATCATGGTTGGATTGTAACGAAAAAATCGTCTGAAAACGATGTAAAAGTTCATTTAACGGTTTTATTAGGTCGTATTATGGGGTATTAATCCGCTTTGGTTATGGAACGTACTGAAAAGATGAATGATAAAGACATTATTC
>JAJSAA010000216.1 GCA_024274995.1 Deltaproteobacteria bacterium | reverse complement strand
CGGGGCCTTCAACTACATTACCAAACCCTTTAATAACGATGAATTACTGGCAAGTATCAATAAGGCCCTGGAACATAGCGCTCTGGCTCAGGAGAACCGCCGTTTGCAACGGGAGATTCGCGGCCGCTACAGCTTCGAAGGGATAATCGGCAAGAGCCGGGCCATGCGTGATATTTATGAACTTATCAGCCGGGTGGCACCAACTCCCAGTACGGTGCTGGTCTCCGGTGAATCTGGTACTGGTAAGGAGCTGGTGGCCCGGGCTCTGCATTATCAAGGCCCCAGAGCCGGGCGGCCCTTTCTCTCCCTGAATTGTGCCGCTCTGCCCGAAAGTCTGCTGGAAAGCGAGCTTTTCGGTCATGAACGCGGGGCCTTTACCGGGGCGGTAGCCATGCGTAAAGGTAAGTTCGAGGCGGCTGATACCGGCACCTTGTTTCTCGATGAGATTGGTGAGATGCCCCTGGCTTTACAGGCCAAATTTCTGCGGGTTCTGCAGGAAAAGACCATTGAGCGTTTGGGGGGGAATAAAACTATTAAGGTAGATGTCCGTATTGTGGCTGCCACCAACAAAAATATGCAGAATGAGGTGCATGAAAAACTCTTTCGGCAGGATCTTTTTTACCGTCTGAACGTGGTCAGTATTGTTATTCCACCTCTACGGGAGAGAAGTGATGATATACCACTTTTGGCGGAACATTTTGTTAAAAAATATGGAGAACAGGCCGGCCGGACGGGGTTGGCAATAAGTCCGGCAGCCCTGCAGGCCTTAATCCGCGCTCCCTGGCCGGGAAATGTCCGGGAGCTGGAGAATGCCATTGAACGGGCTGCCATCATGTGCCGGGGAGATGAAATTGAGCCGGATGATTTGAATATTGAGGGCGCAGAGGGGAAGGGTAAGCATGGATCATCGCTGGTAGAGGGGATATCTCTGAACGGCAGGCTGCCTGAGGTGCTGGATGCCATTGAGAAAAAAATGGTCAGCCGGGCACTTAAGGAAGCGGATTTTGTTCAGGCGCAGGCGGCGAGAAATCTTGGCATTACCAAAAGTCTGCTGCAATATAAGATGCGAAAATTTAAGCTTAAAAAATCGTAATAACAATAATAATTACCAGTCACGGGTTAGGTACTAATGAACTGTTACAACTGATTATGGATGAATTTAATATAGAGTCTTATAACTATGATCTACCGGAGGAGCGGATTGCCCAGCATCCTGCGCTTAAACGGGCTGAATCCCGTCTCTTGCAGGTTAATGGTGATGATAACGGTTCAATGATTGATGGCCGCTTCAGCCGCTTGCCGCAACTGCTGCGGCCGGATGATTTGTTGGTTGTAAATGATACCAAGGTGTTCCCGGCCCGTTTATTAGGGCGTAAGGAGAGTGGCGGCCGGATAGAACTTTTATTACTTGAATATCCGGCGGCGGCAAATGGTGCTGCTGGCGCTCTGGTTCCGGCTCTGGCCCGGAGTTCCAAACGGCCGCGTGTCGGGACTGTAGTCAGGTTCGGGTCTGATTTTATAGCCGAGATTGTTGAACTTAAGGAGAGAGGGGCGGTGGCAGCCCGGCTTAAATGGCAGGGGGAGCTTAGTGCGGTTCTGGAGCGTTATGGCCGGACACCTCTGCCGCCCTATATCCATCGGGCCGGGAGCGCTGAGGAAGAGGACAGAAAACGCTATCAGACGGTTTATGCCCGTGAGCATGGAGCCATTGCCGCTCCCACTGCCGGTCTTCATTTTACCCCCGAGCTTATGGGCGCTATTCAGGAAATGGGGATAAAAATTACCCCGGTAACCCTGCATGTGGGATACGCCACCTTTGCCCCGGTGCGGGTAAGTGATATTCGTGAGCACAAGATTCATGCCGAATGGGTCACCGTGACTGAGGAGACGGTGAAGGCGGTTCAGCGGACTCACGCCAAGGGCGGCCGGGTATGGGCGGTGGGCACAACTTCGGCCCGGGCTCTGGAATTCGCGGCCAACGGCCAGGGCGGGCTGCGGCCCGTGTCAGGCGAGGCCTGCCGCCTCTATATCTATCCCGGCTATAAATATAAGGTGGTGGACAATATGATTACCAACTTTCATCTGCCCAAGTCCTCATTATTGTTTATGGTCAGCGCTTTTGCTGGCCGGGAACGGCTTATGGCCGCCTACCATGAGGCCCTGAAACTGGAATACCGCTTTTATTCTTATGGTGATGCCATGGTACTGGAAAAAAGGTAACTGTTTATCTGCACTCCGATCTGAAGCACATCTAAGCAGTTACAGCTCAGAGTTTAGGGCAATTTACAGTCAGACCTGAACAGTTACGAAAAAAGGTAAAAAATTGCGCGAACCGGGAGACAGCTTAGTGCTTTCACCTGGCAAGGGATATAATTATTCTCGCAGTAGTTGGTAACTATTCAGCGAGGGCTACAAATTACCCTTAACTCGTAACCGTAACTGTCCAGGAAAGCGCAGACCCCGAGATGGGACACAGCTGAATAGTTACCGTTTTGCAAAAATAATTATATCCCCGGTTAGATTACAGACTTTAAAAATGGCAGTCTAACAGCAAATAGGCATTGCGTAATTCTTCATCTTTATACGAATTACCAAAATCACCCACCGGAAAGCCGCTCAGATTATAGTCGTAATTTATGTAGGTATACCCCACCCTGGCAAAAAGGTTTTTGTTAAAGGGTTGGATATAATAGAAATCATAGGCATTACCCCTTGTGGCTAATTTGTTGTATAAATCACTAACGCCGGTGGTAAAACTGAACCAATATTCACTGCCGTGGTTATATTCAACCCCGATCCTGGGATTGTTTAAAAGGGCGCTGGTGATGGTGTAGCGCAGACCGGTATAGAGAGCCCAACCGGTATGGGCGCTGGTGCCGTCGTTGTTTAGCAGTCCGAAAGAGCCACCAACAAGAGTCTTTCCGTTGGGATGGCTGTGATTCAGTCCTAATGACATAAAGACATCAAAATTGGAGTTCTTGACCTTATTGGCCTGGACGTGAAGCCCATACAGATCCATATCACCAACATTGGCTTTCTCCATGCTCCTTAAACCCGAGAAAGAAGAACCTGTAAAGTCCACTCCTATTGAATTGGCTCGAATAGCACTTAACACCATAAGACTGTTGCTGACCCCCGGAATCTCTGTCTCAAAAAAGGCCGCGAAAATATCTGAATCATTCAGGCCGCTTGGGCTGTCAAGATAGGTGTCAATTTTATCGTGGTCTTGGTACAGCTTGCCATAGGCAAATCTAAGTCCCGATTTTTTCAATCCGGTGTATCTTTCCAGGCCAATTGTGGCAACTATGCCATCTGACTCGCCATTAAAAATTAGAGATGGATAGGTGGATTGGCGCTTACGGTTTTCTTTAAGCTCGGACGGAGGACCATCAGAGGATGGGTGGCGGCCAAAGGTAAAGGCCAATGGTATAGGCATACCCGCAGGGATCCAATCAATATAGGCCCGGTCAAGTTTAACGTTACTGTCGCTGGGGACATGAGCCCAGTTTGAATCACCGTGGGCGAGGCCGTCAACGCTACCGTTATTTGAAAAGTTTTTATATACTGTCAGGCGGCCGGTAAATTTAAGGTTTTTACGGATTTCGGCATCCATATTGATACGGAAGCGATTAGTCCAGTTGTTATCATTGCTCTCTTTTACCCCCATGGGGTTGAGTCCGGCTGCGTACTTTGAAAAATAGAAGTGGTTTTTGACTGTAATATTATCCACCCTGGTACGCAGTTCGGCCCCGAAGTTAATTCGGTCTCTCAATGTTTTAGTTTCTACCTCATCCAGGGTGTTGTATATATTATTAATATCATTAGTAACCTTAGAGGGTATGACGGCGCTCTCCGCTTTATTGGTTGGGCTCCGATGCTCCAAGGTATTTACCCGTTGTTGCAGAGCCTTTAATTGATTGATAATAGCATGGTAATCCTCTGCCGGGATGGTCACGGTATTTTGAGCCGCTGCGGCCGTGCCGGCCCAGACCAGGAGCAGGGCTGGAAGTAATAGATATTTTTTCATTGTCAGATCTTGCCTCCTGTGGCGTTTTAAAATTTTTTTATATAAATGTTGATTGTACGGTTTTATTTAGGAATAACCGCCGCTTCTGGCTGATCACTGTCGGCGGCGTGGTTGGTCAGATAAGTGATAATTGCTGCCATATCACCATCATTAATCCCTGTGTCAACAGGGTGGCGGCCGCGCTTAAAGTACTTTTGCCATACTCGGCCCGCCTTGTCGGCCGGATTAATAACCGCCGCCTGACCGCCACTCTTGTGGCAGCTGCCACATTTTTGGATAAAGAGGGCGTTACCGCCCGCCATTACCTCATTGGCTGCCAGTCCTGTGAGACTCACAGCCATTAAAAAGATTAGAATCTTTTTCACTTAGATCTCCTTTTTTCTCTTGATTAACGGTTGGTGGAACTCTAATTTATCAATTTTACATTATCCGCAGTTTGTCCCATGGTAATTGTCTCCGGGACAGATTCGTTTTCTGCGGTTTGATCTGTCTGACCAATAAGATTTATGAGTTCATGAACAAAATTACGGAGAACATTGGCTTGACCCTGCATGGTTTCGGCGGCAGCGGCCAGTTCCTCTGAACTGGCCGCGTTGCGCTGCCCAGCCTCATCAAGTTGGGTAATGGCCTCTTTTATTTTTTCCACTCCATTAGCCTGCTCTCCTGCGGCGACGGCGATTTCCGCCACCATATGGGCTATCTGGCCGGAATTCTCGGCGATTTCCTCATAGGCCTGGGCGGTGTGTTCAACCATGGCGCTGCCGTTGCTGATCTTGGTGGTGGAATTATTAATAATTTCATTGGTGCCGCCGGCGGCCTTTGATGATCTGCCGGCCAGATTTCTTACCTCATCTGCCACGACGGCGAAACCAGCCCCTGCTTCTCCGGCTCTTGCTGCCTCGACGGCGGCGTTTAAGGCCAGGAGGTTGGTCTGGAAGGCGATCTGCTCAATCTCCTTAATAATTTTTTGAGTTTCCTTGTTGGAAGAGGATATGCTGTTCATGGCGGTTATCAGGTTCTGCATGGATTCGGAGCCTTCACCAATGGAGCTTTGGGTATTATTCATCAGGTTCTCGGCCTGCTGGGCATTATCGGCGCTGCGTCTCGCCATGGAGGTTACCTCCTCCAAGGAGCCGTTGATCTCTTCAAGTGATGCCGCCTGGGAAGAGGCGGCATCGGCTATCTCCTGACTGGCGGCGGTAAGGCTGCCAGCGGCATTATCAACCTCAAGATAACTATCCGACAGGCCGCCGGCGATCTTCTTTATCGTTCTAAAAAGACTGTGTCCCAGCAGGAAGGATATAATGAGGCCTAAAAGAAGGGCGCTGATGCTGATGATTATGAGTAACAGGTTGGAGTGTCTTATTTTTTGGGTGGCTTTGTCTCTGGTTTGTACCATGCCGTCTTTGGCCTTTTTGATCTCTTGAGCCTGAAACTTGTATAGGGTGGTCAATGTATGGTTCAAAACTTTGTCGGTATCTTGACGGAGTTTTAAATAGACTGCGGTATATCCGGACCAGGCATCCCAGTAGTCTTCTAAGGCAAACTTTAGTTTACCCTTGGGCAGGGGATTAACCAATTTGGCGAAATCGGCCTCTATTATTTTTTGATTAGCGGCCTTTGGTGAGCGCATATCGCTACCTGCCATAGTCATCATATCCAGAATCGCGCCGGCGCTCTGTTCGGCCTGGGCGGATAGCTTATGTACTTCCCGCTGGGTATCAATGAATTCCTGATTCTGTTTGGTCAGGCTTGCAAAACGAATTTTGGCGGCCTTGGTTGTTTTTTTCAGGCCGTTGATGGTCTTGGTGATATTGGGATTATTTTGAACTTGAGCCATGGTCTTGATTGTTTTGAGGCTCTGGATGGCTTTTTGAAAATTATCGCTGCCCGCCTCATTAAAAAAATTGCTCACCGTAAATTGAACATTTGAAATATTATTGGCCAGATCGGTTGCTGAGCTGAGAGTGGTACTGGATGAGACGGTGAGATTATCAACAATACGGCCCAGGAGATTAAGATTACGGTAAGAAAAAATTGAAACAGCGAGCAGAAAAAAAATAATGATTAACTGGGGAATGATTATGCGTTGTTTAAGAGAAAAATTCATATTATTATGACCTCGGTGCGAGCGGTTAAAAAAATAAGTTATGACAAAAAGAATTCTATGAAGAAAAAGTAGTTAGAGTCAATATGTTTTTAACGATATCTTAATATTTGCATTTGGAGGCTGAAAAAAGGAGCTGTAATTTTTGCTTGTGCTTATGTCTTTAAATTGATAGTTATTTGTAGTTTTAGTTTGGAATCAAAATATCATGAGGGGCTTAGTCCGGCTCCTTTAAGCTTATATTGTCGAGGGGAATAATGGTTCGTGATTTTAAGATGATAGCAGATTTTTATAATGGTATGGGTAGATGTCAGGCTCAGGCTCGTGAGCTCTTTGACCGTCCTTTGACTCTGACAGAGAAGATATTAGCGGCCCATCTTCATGAACTGCCGCAACAGACCCCGACGCGCCGGGAAACCTACGTCTATCTGAATCCTGACCGGGTGGCCATGCAGGATGCCACCGCCCAAATGGCCCTGCTGCAATTTATACGTTCCGGACGGGCGCGGGTGGCGGTGCCCTCTACTGTGCATTGCGATCATTTGATTAGTGCCAGGGATGGGGCCGACGAAGATCTGCCTGAGGCCGTTGAGAAGAACCGGGAGGTGTATGATTTTCTGCGCTCGGTGTCCAATAAATATGGGATTGGTTTCTGGGGGCCGGGCAGCGGTATTATTCATCAGATTATCCTGGAGAATTACGCCTTCCCCGGCGGTTTATTGATTGGCACTGACTCCCACACTCCCAATGCCGGTGGTCTGGGGATGCTGTCGGTTGGGGTAGGTGGGGCCGATGCCGTTGATGTTCTGGCCGGTATGCCCTGGGAGTTGTCATGGCCGGGGGTGATTGGGGTTCGGCTTAGCGGCCGGCTGCGGGGTTGGGCGGCACCCAAGGATGTAATTCTTCGTCTCCTGG
>JAJSAA010000015.1 GCA_024274995.1 Deltaproteobacteria bacterium | reverse complement strand
GAGCCCGGCCCGGATTGGTCAATGCGTGCGGGAAATTGGTATTGGTTTCATGTTTGCCCCCGCTATGCACGGGGCGATGAAATATGCCATCGGCCCCCGGCGGGAGATTGCGATTCGGACGATCTTTAATATCCTGGGCCCCTTAACCAATCCGGCGGCGGCCAATGTCTATCTTCTCGGGGTCTATGATCCAGCTCTTACTGAGATTATGGCAGAGGTCTTAAACAATTTCGGGGTTAAGCGGGCCTTGGTGGTCTGCGGGGCCGGTAATATTGATGAGATAACCACCACTGGCACTACCAAGGTTTCAGAGACCGATGGCCATAAGGTCACCACCTATAATATTAATCCCGCGGACTACGGTCTGCCCCCGGCAACTCTGGCCGATATCAAGGGCGGGGAGACGGCGCAGGAATCGGCTCGTCAATTGCGGGATGTCCTGGCCGGGAAACCAGGCCCCTGTTATGATGTGGTTGTCTTTAACGCCGGGGCCGCCCTCTGGGCCGCGGGTCGGGCCGCTGACCTGACTTCCGGCATTGAACTGGCGCGGCAGACTATTGATACCGGGCTTGCCTTGATTAAACTGGAGGCCCTGGCGGCCTTTTTAAAAAATGATTCTTGATACCATAATTGAATATAAACGGCAGGAGGTGGCAAGGCTCAAGGCGCAAGGCGGGCCGCGGCCGCCGGAGATGGAGATTGCGCCGCCGCGCGGTTTCAAGGGCGCTCTGCTGAGTTACGAGGGGGTGGCGGTCATCGCCGAGGCCAAAAAAGCCTCGCCCTCCAAGGGCCTGATCTGCCCGGATTTTGAGCCGGCGGCAATCGCCCGTGATTATGAAAAGGGCGGTGCCCAGGCACTGTCTGTACTCACGGATGAACATTTTTTCCAGGGTTCGCTGGCCTATATCCCCGAGGTGCGGAGCGTGGTGAACCTGCCGGTGCTGCGTAAGGAATTTATCATTGATGAGATCCAGATCAGGGAGGCGGCCCTCTTTGGGGCCGACGCCATTCTGCTCATTGCCGCTATTCTCGCTGACCACGAGATGGAGGATTATCTAAGCCAGGCCAGAGAGCTGGGGCTTGATATCCTGGTTGAGGCGCATGACGAGAGGGAGGCGGAACGTTCTCTGAAGGCCGGTGCCGATCTCATTGGAATCAATAATCGTAATCTGCGTGATTTTACAGTGGACATTGAGACAACTTTTAGGGTAATGGCCGAATTACCGGCGGCAGTGCCAGTGGTCAGCGAATCAGCCATTAAGGATAGTGCTGACATGAGGCGGCTTGCCGAGCATGGAGTCAGCGCCGCTCTTATTGGTGAGTCCCTGATGCGGGCGTCTGACCGCGCTCAGGCCCTGCGCAATTTGCGTCTATCCCGTTAACCTAGTAAAGAGGATAAAAAAATTAATGGTTCCGCGAACGAGAATCAAGGTATGCGGTATTACAGAACAGAGTGAGGCCGAGGCCCTTGCCCGTCTCGGGGTAGATGCCCTGGGTTTTATCTTTTATAAGGCAAGTCCGCGTTATATTGAGCCGGAAGCGGCCCGGAAAAT
>JAJSAA010000014.1 GCA_024274995.1 Deltaproteobacteria bacterium | reverse complement strand
TTCGCGGGTTTTAGTTCCCGATGGATTTTTGCTTATTTCCACCCCTGATAAACATATTTACTCGGAGTTAACGGATTATAAAAATGAATTTCATGTCAAGGAATTTTACCGCCCGGAATTTGAGGCCTTTCTAAGCCGGTTCTTCCCTAATATCCGTCTGCTGGATCAGCTTCAGGAGCTGAGCTTTATTCTGACGGATAATAAGGCTGAGTTCTGCCGGGTATGGCGGCCGGAGAATAAACCTCTGGCTGGTAAATACATAATCGCCCTCTGCGGCCGTCAGGGAATTCCTAATACCGCCAAACTGGAAAGTGTGATTTTTGCCGGCGGCAGCAGTTATCAGCAAAAGATTAATCGTATTCTGGAGCTGCAAGACGAAATAGTTGAGAAGAATCAGAATATTGCCGATTGTTGGGATATGATTCATGAGCGGGAGGCCGTCATCGAGCATATAAAAGGTGAGGTCCGGCGGCAGGATGTGAAACTGGAGCATCAAGAGCATGATGTGGTCCGCTTGCAGGAGAATGTTGACTGGCAGCAGCGGCTGATTGCTGAATTATCTGATTCATTAAATCACATTCAATCCACCTGGGCCTGGAAGATAATTCAGAAATTATACCAACTGAAAAATAAATTACGGGATTAAGGAGTTGTTCATAAATAACGCCTTACATTTCATCTTCAGTCGATCTTCAATAGTAAATTTCATTCCACACCTTGGCGCCGCCCAGCTGTATTTGCTGCTTCAGGCAGTTTATGCCCCCAAATATAAGCGAAATACCACCAAGGTCGTTTTGTAGCCTGATTGTAACTGCTGGATAAAAGGTCGTTATTACATTGTAGGATAAGACCGATAAAAAATGAATGAATATTCATTTTTTACTTGCCTTATCTTGTAAAAG
This sequence comes from Deltaproteobacteria bacterium, assembly GCA_024274995.1. Taxonomy (GTDB): domain Bacteria; phylum Desulfobacterota; class Desulfobulbia; order Desulfobulbales; family VMSU01; genus JAADIV01. Next base: position 2,282 of record JAJSAA010000014.1, on the reverse strand, counting down.
GCCTTCTAATACAGGAAAGGGTACTGCTTTTTAAGATACTCTTTTGTTGTTGGTTGATGCTGAATTACAGAGGTTTAGGGGGTGCTGTTGCCAATATGGCGTGGAACTTAACCGCGGCGGGGGTGTGCAGATGAAGAGACCTTTCCTGTTTGAAGCACGAATCGGGATAATCTTGTTTAGTTGGTTGGCATTGATGCTGTTTATATGCCAACGGCTTTATGCCTTGAGTAATGATGACTGTGCCGACTGCCATGGTGATAAGGATTTTTCCGTGGTCAAAAATGGCAAAAAGATCAGCCTTTATGTGGATTTTGCTCTCTTCAAGCAGACGGTACATGCTGAAAATGGTTGCCTGTCCTGCCATGAAGATGCCGATGTTGAGGGCGATGAACATCCGGTGCTGGGGCCGGTCAAGTGCGCCAACTGCCACGATAAAATCGCCGAGATATACGAAAAGAGCGCTCACTCTGAGTTCCGGCAGCACGGGGACATGCTGGCCCCTAAATGCTCTGACTGTCATACCAGGCACGCCATTTTTCCGCCAACCGATAAGCGCTCATCCGTTTATAAACTTAATATTCCCTATACCTGCGGCCGCTGTCATCGTGAAGGCTCCAAGATGACCAAGGCTGAGGGCTACCGGCTGAGTCAGCATAATATCGTTGAGAATTACTCCATGTCCATTCACGGCCGTGGGTTGTTTGTGGACGGCCTGCTGGTAACCGCCGTCTGCAGTGACTGTCATACCGCCCATAACATCCGTGGTGAAGACGATCCTCTTTCCAGCGTTAATCGCAAAAACATAATTGATACCTGCGGCAAGTGTCATGCCGGTATTGTCGCGAAATTTAAAAAATCGGTGCATAGTCCGCTGGTGACCAAAACTAAAAAACGGTTGCCAGTATGCATTGATTGTCATACCTCACATACCATAAAAAGGCCGAAGGGGTCTGGATTCAGAGCAATTATCGCTTCTGAATGCGGCAATTGTCATGAGGAGGAAAGCAAAACCTATTTAGAGACCTATCATGGCCGGGCCTCCCTGCTTCGGGGCGGGACGGCCACCGCCAAATGTTCCGACTGCCATGGCTCGCATTATATCCTACCGGCCTCTTCACCTGATTCCACCATCAATAAGGCCAATCTTGTCAAGACCTGTTCTAAATGCCATCCCAAGGCTAATGTGGGGTTTACCGAATATCTTCCCCATGCCAACTATCATCAGAAAGGTAAATATCCCTATCTCTATTATACCTTTCTGGCTATGACCGGGCTACTGGTCGGCACTTTTTCATTCTTTGGTATTCATACTCTGTTATGGCTCGGCCGTTCTTTCTACAACCGGGTTAAGAATTTAATGAAATAAAGTCAAAACCTGTTAATTCAATAAGTGACTTTAGGAGGTGTGAGATGGCTGAGAAAAAACTTTATTTACAGCGCTTTTCCGTTTTCCAGAGATTGATCCATCTTTTGGTTATTTTAAGCTTTCTGACCCTCGCCATAACCGGTATGGCCCTGAAGTTTGCCATGGAACCCTGGGCGCAATGGATTTCACAGATGGCGGGCGGTTTTGTCGTTCTGGGCGCTCTGCATCGTTTTTGCGCTCTGATTACCTTCTTCTATTTTTTCCTGACCTTGATTCTTATTCGTAATAAATGGCGGGAATCCGGTAAGGGGTTCTGGAGGTTTATGTTTGACCCCGAGGGCTTGATGCCGGGTATGAATGATCTGCGGGAGATAGGCGGTTCGTTTAGATGGTTTTTTGGCGGTGAACGCCCCAAATACGGCCATTGGACCTATTGGGAAAAATTTGATTTTCTCGCCGTTTTCTGGGGTATTGCGGTAATTGGCGGTTCGGGGCTGGCTCTTTGGTTCCCGGTGCAGTTGGGCCGAGTTATCCCCGGCTGGTGGCTTAATATTGCCACCATAATCCATAGTGATGAGGCCCTGTTAGCGGCGGGCTTTATCTTTACCATTCATTTTTATAATACCCATATGCGGATGAAAAAATTCCCCATGGATCCGGTTATTTTTGTTGGCACCATCTCCTTAGAAGAGCTTAAGGAAGAGCGGCCACGGGAATATGAACAATTAAAGGCCGACGGCAGCTTAGAAAAACTTCTTACCGATAAGGCCCCGGAGCCCTGGCTTAAAAAGCTGGCCTTTACCTTCGGCCTCTTCGTGGTCAGTACCGGAACTATTCTGATTGTGGCCATAATTGTGACTATGTATCAGCATCTTAGCTGAGGGTGTGTTTTTGTCAGCCGTAAACAATTGGGGCG
>JAJSAA010000013.1 GCA_024274995.1 Deltaproteobacteria bacterium | reverse complement strand
GTTACGGCTTATAAAATAAAGGGTGCCGAATTTATCCGCCCGCCAGGAGACATCGGCCATGTTTTCGATGAGGGTACGGTATTTTTCTTCATTTTCCCGCAGGGCCTGGGCCGCCTCTTTCCGAGCGCTGATATCCTGAATTATAACCATGGCCCCGGAGACCTCATGGTTAATCTCACCTAAGAATGTCCCGGATACCACTATATTACGTTTTTCCCCGTTAACCTCGATCACCGTTTCCATCCCGGAACAGGAGGTCTTATTGACAATCATCATTTGAATGACCTCACGACAGGCCAAATGATCATTAATAACAGAAAAACATGAATTGCCAATATGGCTCTTCCCCTGGATATGGAAGAAGCGGTCAAAGGCACGATTGGTTTCAATAAACTGAAATTGTCGATTAATAATAAAGGCGGGCTCCCCCATCCGATTAAAAACGGTATAATACCGCCTCTTCTCGTGGAGGATAAAGCTGTTGGCCTCTCTAAGCTTTTTGTGAAAGCCCAGGCCGATGAGACGCTGCCACTCCGTTAACAGGCAGAGCTCAAATTCATCTATCAATGTATCTGCGGGGGATATTTGAGCTTTAACCGGAGTAAGATTATGCCTGATTGCCTTTAGAAAATGGAAGAATTCGGGGAATTCCACCCCACTTTTCCAAAGTTGGCGGGCAAAGGCAGAGAGAGCGGCCTGCTTTTCATCTTCCCCATGGCGGCTGAAAAAGCGGGCCAAAGGGCTGACATCAAGGGCAGGAAACCTGCTCAACAAGGCGGTGTGCCTGATTGCCGCCTCTATATTGAGATACTCATTGCGCCCTGCCACTTCCAATTGCACCACGCTGTCCTCCAATGGTTCATTACGGCACTGATGCGGTATCCATCAACCGCCCTGGATATTCCTGCCCCCTTCCATTTGCCGCCGTTTTCTTTCTCGGAGAATTATTCTTAAAGAAGTCTTATCAAGGCCAAGACCGGTTCGGTATTGATTTACGAGATAACGGAAATAAGAAAAATGCACCGCCTTGGGATAATTGGCATAAACCACAAAGGTCGGTGGTTTAGTGCTGACCTGGGTGGTATAATACAGCTTAAGCCGCCGGCCGCGATGCAGCGCCGGGCTGTGCCCCTCCACCGCAGCCCGCAGGATACGATTCAGGGGGCCGGTACTAAAGGTCATGCAAAACTGTTTATAGACCTCATTAATTACCGGGAATATTTTACCTGTACCCAGGCCATTTAAAGCCGATATCCTCAAGGTAGGAGCATAGCCGATAAAATTAGTGGCCCGCTCTATTTCAGCCAAAAGCCATTTCTGGCGTTTAGGGTCATTGTCGATCAGATCCCATTTATTGACCAAAACTAAGCAGGCCCGCCCCCTCTCCATGGCATAACCGATAACCTTGGTATCCTGTTCGGTTATCCCCTCTCCGGCATCCACCAACACCAGCACCATAGCCGCTCTTTCTATGGCCTTTAAGGCCCGCATGACCGAGAATTTTTCGACCTTGCCATAGACCTTGCCCTTGCGGCGGATACCAGCGGTATCAATAAAACGGTATTTCATCCCCCTCTTTTCCAATACCGTGTCAACGGAATCCCGCGTAGTACCGGGAATATTGGAGACCACCATGCGCTCTTCGCCTAACAGACGATTAATTAATGATGATTTGCCGACATTGGGCCGGCCGATTACCGCCAGGGCAATTTCCTGTTCATCCTCTGCCGCCTCGATGTCGGCCTCCGGCAGCCTGGTAACCAGTTCAGCCATAAAATCGTTTATTCCCAGACCATGGGCAGCCGACATCGGCCAGAGGGCGTTGGCACCGAGCTCATAAAAAGGGGTCAGAAACTCGGCCTCAGCCACGGGATTATCAATTTTATTAATCACATAAAACAAGGGCTTATCCGTCTTGCGTAACAGTTTGATGAGCTCATAATCATCACGATTAAGCCCTTGGCGGCCGTCTAAAATCAATACCAGGATGTCGGCGTCCCGCACCGCCTGCCAGCTCTGCTCCCTGATGAGGGCCGACATTCTCCGTTCATGATTGGTTTCAGCCTTGGCAACCCTGTCCAGATCAATGCCGCCGGTATCCACCAGCAGAAAGGTCTTTTCATCCCAGGTTACCCTGGCATAATGGCGATCCCGGGTTACTCCGGGAGTGGGATCAATAATAGCCTTGTTTTGCCGCGCCAGGCGGTTGAAGAGAGAAGATTTACCCACATTAGGACGGCCGATCAAGGCGACCAGGAGACAGTCATTCATTTTTACTATCCATTATATTTGATGGCGTCGTAAAAAGTCCGATCTACGGCGTTGCGGCGTTTCGGCAGGCCTTGTATATCGAACTTTTTGACTTAGCCATCTTTAGTTAGTGATGGACTTTTTACGAGTCCATCATATTTTACTATCCATTATATCAATGGCAGCCTTGATAATTGCCGGGGCATCAATTCTGCTGATCTTTCTTAAAGTTTTCTGGGGGCCCTGTTCTACAAAATGATCCGGCAGGGCAATTATCCTGGTCTTAACCAGAATCCGACCGGCAGATAAAAGCTCAAGGATGGCGCTGCCAAAGCCGCCGCTGGCGACATTCTCCTCAATGGTGATAACCCGGCCTGTCTTTTGGGCCCAGGCGCGGATTAATTCTCCATCAAGCGGTTTGATAAATCTGGGGTTGATAACCGCCGCTTCTATGCCGAGTTTCAATAGACCCTCAGCCGCTTCAAGGGCGGCATAGACCCGGTTACCCACCGGCAGAAGTAGCAGGTCACTGCCCTCTTTGAGCAGTTCAGCCCGGCCGATGGTCAGTTCCCGCAACTCTTCATCCAAACTAACCCCCTCGCCGGCCCCACGGGGATAGCGAATGGCCGCCGGGCCGGGATGATTAATGGCGGTATGAAACATATGGCATAACTCATTCTCATCCTTGGGCGCCATGAACACCATATTGGGAATCATCCTTAAAAAAGAGAGATCGAACACGCCGTGGTGAGTGGGGCCGTCATCTCCCACCAGACCGGCCCGGTCCAGCATAAAGGTAACCGGCAGATTGGGCAGGCAGACATCATGAATAATCTGATCAAAGGCCCGCTGCAGAAAGGTAGAGTAGATGGCAACCACCGGCCGTATACCTTCGGTGGCCAGACCCGCGGCAAAGGTCACGGCATGCTGTTCAGCGATCCCAACATCAAAAAAACGACTTGGGAAACGCTGTGAAAAACTCATCAGGCCGGTACCAGCCGGCATAGCGGCGGAAATAGCTACAATCTTATCATTTTTCTCAGCCTCCTTCTCGATAACCTTTCCGAAGACGGAGGTATAGGACGGCGGGCCGGATTTAGCCGCTCGGGGCTTGCCGGATTTGACCTCAAAGGGGCCAAGACCATGGTAGTCATCGGGGCGGTCTTCGGCGGGGGTATACCCCTTACCCTTGGTAGTCAAAACATGGACAAGGACGGGGCCGGAGCCAAAATCCCTGACATTTTGCAGGGTACTGATCAAGGTCTCCAGGTCATGACCGGGAAGGGGCCCCACATAGTCAAATTTAAGGGCCTCAAAGAGCATACCGGGGGTAAAGAAACTCTTAAAACTACCCTCACTCTTTTTGAGGATCTGGAGGATATTCTCTCCGACATTGGAGAAGCTCTTTAAAAAATTCTCTGTATCACGCTTAAACTTGGCCACTGTTCTGCCGGTCATCTTGCGGCTCAGAAAACTTGACAAGGCCCCTACATTGGGAGAGATGGACATCTCATTGTCGTTTAAGATAACGATGAAATTCCGGCCCAGAGTCCCGGCCTGGTTAAGGGCCTCAAAAGCCATGCCGCCAGTCATGGAACCATCGCCGATTACAGAAATAACCTTTCTATTCTCTGCCTTAAGACTTTTGGCGCAATTAACCCCGAGTCCGGCGGAGATGGAGGTACTGCTATGGCCGGTATCAAAGGTGTCGTAAGGACTCTCGGCCCTCTTGGGAAAGCCACTGATTCCTTTATACTGCCGGATAGTAGAAAACTGCTCCCGGCGGCCGCATAATAATTTATGGGTATAACATTGATGCCCCACGTCCCAGATTAATTTATCCTCCGGGGTGTTAAAGACATAATGAATGGCGATGGTCAATTCCACTACCCCGAGGCTGGGGGCCAGATGACCACCGGTCTGAGCAACGGTATTAATAATTTCCCGTCTGATTTCTCTGGCCAGCCCCGGCAATTCACCGGGGGACAGCCGCCGTAAATCCAGCGGGGAATTGATCCGTGATAATTTTGACTGATTAATCATAAAAGTCTCAGGTTTGAGCCTCAATCCGGCTTGATATTCGTCCAGTTTTTTTAATTGCTGCGGGTATAAATATATTCTGCCAGGGCTCTAAGGGGATCGGCCTTATGATCAAAATGCCGCAGGGCTTCAAGGGCTGCCGCTACCGCCTCCCCGGCCTTTTCCCTGGTTGCTTCAAGACCGAAAATAGCCGGGTAGGTGGCCTTATTATGTTCGGCATCGGAACCGGCGGCTTTACCTAATTGCTCGGTGGTGCCCAGGACATTTAAGAGGTCATCAACAATCTGAAAGGCCAGGCCGATATTACGGCCATAGTTAGTCATGGCCAGAAATTC
>JAJSAA010000215.1 GCA_024274995.1 Deltaproteobacteria bacterium | reverse complement strand
CGATTAAAAGGGCCAGAATCGGCAGCTTGGCCCCGCAGTTCATAAAGGGGGCGGTGAGCAGAGTGGCCATTCGTTCACGAGGGGAACGCAGGGTGCGGGTGGCCATAACCCCTGGTACGGCGCAGCCCCCGGCAATGCCGCCGGAGACGATATAGGCCATTACTGAATTGCCGTGCAGGCCAAAGATGCGAAAGATACGATCCAGCATAAATGCCACTCGGGCCAGATAGCCCGAGTCTTCAAGAAAGGCCAGACCCATGAACATGAGCATGATCAGAGGTACAAAACTCAAAACCCCGCCCACCCCGGCAATGATGCCGGAGATCAGCAGGGACTTCAGGGGGCCGTCGGTCATTAAATGATTGACTCCCCGGGCCATAAGGTCGAAGAAATCAGTCACCCAGGCCATGGGCAGGGCGCTGAGGCCGAAGGTGAATTGATAGAGACCGAAGAGGACGCCTATCATAATCAGGGGGCCGATGAAACGCTGGGTTAGAATCCTGTCTATTTTGTCGGAGGTGTAGAGACGGTTGATGTCGTATTGATGGGAAATTACCCCTTGCATGAGGATGGATTTGATGTAACCGTAGCGATAATCGGCAATAACGGCCTCCGGGGTAGTTTCCAGGGTACGCATGGTGTGGTTGCTGATCTTCTTTACCTTGTTGGTTAGCTCCTCGTATAAGTCTTTATTGGCCCGCATTCCGGCCTCTTTGAGCTGGGGATCTGCCTCTAATAATTTCAGGGCGGTCCAGCGGGGATGGTAGAGGTCGGTGAGAAAGGAGGCGGCCTTAATCTTCTCTTCCATGGTCAGGAGAATCTCGTCCATATCCTCACCATAGGAGATATTGACTGGCTGCCACTTGCGCTCCTGGGCCGCCAGCCTGGCGGTCTGCTTCATTAACTCGTCCACCCCTTCACCCCTACGGGCGACAATGGGTACCACCGGCAGGTTGAGCAGATCACTTAACTTGCGGCAGTCAATGGCAATCCCCCGTTCTTTGGCCACATCCATCATATTAAGGGCGATGATTACCGGTACCCCGATTTCAAATAATTGGGTGGAGAGATAAAGGTTGCGCTCCAGGTTGGCGGCATCGACAATATTAATCACCACCCGCGGTCGTTCCTGGAGCAGGAAATTGCGGGCCACTATCTCCTCAACGGAATAGGCGGCCAGGGAATAGGTGCCGGGCAGGTCAACTATCTTCAACCTTTTGCCGTCACATTCGTATATCCCCTCTTTCTTTTCCACCGTGACTCCTGGGTAATTCCCCACATGCTGGCGGGCGCCGGTAATGGCGTTAAAGAGAGTGGTTTTACCAGCGTTGGGGTTACCGGCCAGGGCGATTTTGAATTCAGCGCTCATTTAATCTTCTACCTCAATTTCAATATGATCGGCCTCGTTGTTACGCAGAGTCAGGGTTCCGCCCATGACCCGTAGGGCAACTGGGTCATTCAAGGGTGCCCTGCCCTGGATGGTGATTATGGTACCCGGTACGATGCCCATTTCCCTTATTCGGCGGCCCAGTTCACCGCCCACCTTCACTGCGGTTATGGTGCCGCTTTGATTTTTTGCCATCTGACGCATCAATATTTTCGACATTGCCGTGCTTTCTCCATGAGTTGTGCGTTGCCACATTGTGATATTTTGCTGCCTGTCTCAGCGGTTACGATAAAGTAAGGTAAGAAGGGGGGTGTGTCAATAAAAATATTAGGGCAGCCTAACTTTTTGAATGAGAATGAATAACGGCGGAGGAAGCGGGGTATTTAGCGGAGAATGATTTTTATTAGCTAAAAGGGAAGCAGTATGAATCTGCCTTTATTGGTTTTTTTTTAAGCTGGCAAGGCCTATTAACCCCGTACCGAACAGGAGGATGGATGCTGGTTCCGGAACTGGGGAGCCGGTGGTGGTATTATCGAAAAAGGCATTAATGAACTCAATATTGGTGTCTTTGGTTGAGGATTCATATTGGTCATTTGTCCAGAAATATTTAACTGTGTAGGAGCCGGCAGTGTTTATGTCCAGGTTAAAGTAGCCGTAATTCACCTCGGTTGAGCTGGCAGGTATATGCAGTAAATCGTTTGCGTTAGAAATATTTGAACCGTTTAAATTATATGAAACCTTAAAATTACTGTACCAGTTAGAGGAACCGAGTGTATCGCCATAATTGATGGCATTGAGGCCGATATTCCAGTTGCCAGGGGTTAAAGAAGCTCTGTATTCTACCCATCCATTCCAGTTGGTATAAATAGCCTCGTCCCCAGCCGTTCCCCATACGTAGCTGTGCGTTGAGAGATCGGTATAGGTTGTACCGCCGCCGGAAATGTTGGAATAAGCAGTTCCGGCGAGTTCTATGTCAGAGCCTGTATATGGAGTTGCCTGAGCAGGGCAGGATATGGCGATGAAAAACAAAACTGCCAGTATCAGCATCTTATAACTCTTGTCCATTATTTGTTCCTGTCCATTTGTTTGTTGTATGGTAGTCCTGCGGTTGGGGGGACGAAAATGAACCTGCCGTCCCTGTCCTGTCTGAACGTTTACCGCTGATTGAGTAGATTAAAAGGTAATTGTTTAGCTGCACTCCGATCTGAAGCATATCTAAGCAGTTACAGCTCGGCGTTTAGGGCAATTTACAGTCACACCTAAATAGTTATATTAAAAGAAGCAATATGTATGCCGAGAATTCTCGTAATTCTCGTTCCCACGCTCCCGCGTGGGAACGTACACGGAGAGCTAAATGATGGGTAGAAGCCGCTACAAAATAACTGTCCCAGAAGCACCACATTTTATCACCTTAACGGTATTACAGTGGATTCCAGTTTT
>JAJSAA010000214.1 GCA_024274995.1 Deltaproteobacteria bacterium | reverse complement strand
GGCCGCCGGCGTTGGTGGTCATGATGACGATTACATTCCTGAAATCCGCCTTCCGGCCGCTGTTATCAGTGAGCACGGCGTTGTCCATGACCTGAAGAAGAATATTAAAGACATCTGGATGGGCCTTTTCCATCTCATCCAAGAGTAATATGCTGTGCGGATGTTTACGAATGGCATCGGTCAACAGGCCGCCTTGGTCAAAGCCCACATAGCCTGGTGGGGCTCCAATAAGCCGGGCCACGGCATGCTTTTCCATGTATTCACTCATGTCAAAGCGCTCAAAATTAATCCCCAGAGCCTGCGCTAACTGGCGGGCAGCCTCGGTCTTGCCCACTCCGGTGGGCCCGGAAAAGAGGAAGCATCCCGTGGGCCGATCCGGGGCATTTAACCCGGCGCCAGCCCGTTTGACTGCGGTGGTCAGGGCGCTAATGGCCTCATCCTGGCCAAATATATTTTTGTGCATGGCCTTACTTAAATTACGGAGCCGGGCCGTGCGGGAGGCCGTGGCGCTGCGGGCGGGAATCCTGGCCATTCGCGACACCACCTTTTCCACATCACGTACCGATATGCGGCGGCGGCGGGTAGCGCTCAGGCGCAGGGCGGCCCCGGCCTCATCAATTACATCAATGGCCTTATCAGGCAGAAAACGGTCATTCAAATAACGATTGGCCAGATCGGCCGCCGCCTCCATTACCGCTGTGGGATAGACGGCATCATGATGCTCCTCGTAGCGTGATTTAAGACCCTGCAGAATCGCCACCGTCTCCGCCACCGAGGGCTCTTCCACATCCACCTTCTGGAAACGGCGGGACAGGGCCCGATCCTTTTCCACATAATTTTTATACTCCTCATAAGTGGTGGAACCGATACACTTCAAGGCCCCGTTCTGGAGAGCGGGTTTCAACAGATTAGAGGCATCCATACTGCCGCCGCTGGTGGCCCCGGCCCCGACAATGGTATGAATTTCATCAATAAAGAGAATTATATTGCCCGCCTCCTTCACCTCGTTCAAGACCCCCTTCAGGCGCTGTTCAAAATCACCCCGGTATTTGGTGCCGGACAATAATGACCCCATGTCTAAGAGGTGAATATGGCTGTCTTTAAGGAGATCAGGTGTCAGGCCCTGGTGAATACGCAGAGCCAGCCCCTCGGCGAGGGCGGTTTTTCCTACTCCCGGTTCTCCCACCAACAGGGGATTGTTTTTGCGCCGTCGGCAGAGAATCTGCATCATGCGCTGCAGTTCCGGGCCGCGGCCGATGAGGGGGTCGATACCGCCTTCAGCGGCAAGCAGGGCGAAATCCACCGTGAATCGTTCCAGGGCCGATGGCTTGGAGGCCGGTTTTTCCTTTTCTGCTGGCGGCTCCTTTTCCGTTTCCGGCCCCTCATCACCGGGCAGGATGTGGGAGATATACTCCACCACCTGGAGGCGGCTGATGCCCTCCGCCTTTAAAAAATACACGGCGTAGGAATCTTGTTCGGCAAATATAGCGGCCAGAACATCTCCAGAGTCAACCTTCTTCTTACCGGCGCTCTGGACATGGGCCACGGCCCGCTGTAGAACCCGGTTAAAGCCGATGGTCTGGGTTGGTTCATGATTCGCCTCGTTATTTATCCCTAACAGATCACGTTTGAAAAATTGCTCAAGTTTATCCATTAAGGACTCAATATTACCGCCGCAGCCTCTGATGATCCGCACTGCCATGTCATCATGCAGCAGGCCAAAGAGAATATGTTCAACCGTAACATTATCATGGTGATGGGTCTTGGCTTCCCTGATGGCAAACACCAGTGCTATTTCCAGTTTTGTACTGATCATAATTCACACCTTCCTTGTTGAGCAGCGCAGCGGATGACCCTCCTGCCGCGCCCAGTCATGCACAATGGCCACCTTGGTCTCAGCCACATCCCTGATATATACCCCGGCAATCCCGACCCCTTTTTTATGAACATTAAGCATGATATCCGTGGCCTGCTCCTCATTTTTGGCAAATACCGTCTGCAAAACCGCAACCACAAAGTCCATGGTAGTATAATCGTCATTATGGAGCAAGACCTCAAACAGGGGAGGCTCGTCTGTCTGCTGCTTATCCTCAATGCTGCTCTCGGTTCGGTTAATATTTTTGGTAGTCATTTTATAATTTCCTTCTCGCGCCTTGCCCGGCGGTTAGACAATTAAACAAAAAGCCCTCAAACTGTAGGAGGGGCGGGAGGCAGGAGCTTTTAAGGCTAAACTCTGTATTTAAAAGCTCCTGCCTCCAGCGGATAAGATCGGTTATGGCCATTTGGGAAGCCTTTTCAAACATCATAAACAGGGCATAGGGATGTTTGGGTAGCTCTGCCAGCCAATCCGCCCGCAGTTCTTTGAATTCCGGCAGATAACCCTTTTGGAAGACACCGTAAGTCATACCCGGCACAAAGGTGGGCTGCGGCGCATCTATAAAGGAGCGGACAACAAGCAGTTTTCTTAAATAATTACGCAGAGCGGCAATCAAGGCCAGAGGGTGGGTACCGTTCTCTATCATCCTGGCACAGAGAAGCAGACTCTGGCGCAGATCGGCCCGGCCAAAGGCCTCGGTGAATTCATAAACGGCATCCTCTCTGGTTCGAGCGCAGAGGATATCCAGATCATTTATGGTTATGGCTTCGGCATCATCGACATAGAGGGCCAGTTTTTCCGTTTCCCGCACCACAGCCACCGGATGAAATCCAACTCTTTCCATGAGGATATTTACCAGCCGCGGGGCCATCTTCTTGCCCAGGCCGGCCAGGGTCTGTTGAATTAATTCTCGCAGCACCACCTCCTGGGAGTCCCTGGCGGCCTTGGCTGGGCCGCTGCCAACGGTGAGGTCAATAATTACGCCGTGTTCCTTTATAAACTTAAATAATTTTTTGCGTTTATCGACCTCACTCGCCATGAGAATCAGGACGTTACCAGCTGGAATCCCGGCCGTCACGGCCTCCATATACTGCGCCGCAGTTTTGTCTGCCGCGCCTGATTTTCTACGGCTCTGGTCGTCAGCTCCGGTGGCCGCCAGGGCTGCCAGCCAGTTCAAATCTTCATTCGGTTTGGGAAAACCAAAGAGCTGCCGCCATTCTTCTGCCGCCGCTGCGGTTAGTTCCTCAATAGTCAGGCCGCCAAGGGCAGCAAATTGCTGCAGGATGCGGGCGGCACGTTCCATATCATTATTCTGCTTAGCCTTTACAGCGCGATTCCACACGGCCCTGGCCGTTTCCTTAGACTGGAACAGCCGCGAGCCGGTTACCACAAATATCTGACGGTTTGCAAAGAGGGAGAATGATTTTAAGAGGGCCAGAGTCTTTAAAGGATCTTCCTCATCGCCATCTATCCTGGTGATAATATTCTGCTGTTCTCCGGCCTCAGGAATCAGGGCGGCGCAGAGCTTGTCCGCGGCCTGCCGGCCCAAAAAACGCTCGCCGACAATTAAATAGATCTGGACTGGTTTGCCCTGATTAATGGCCTTAACCACCTTATTTATATCATCTTTTTTGTAGAGGGGCATGTGCTATATCAACAAAATAGAAGGATTTTAGACATTTTCCTTGACCTTTGGCTGTTTAAACCTTAGTGATTGTCCATTGGGGCAATAAAATACCACAGTAAAGTCCGGTTAAGAACCAACTTGAGTATAACTTCGATGGTTGCTGCTTTTAGACATCACGCTGAATAAGTGTAATTATTAAGATGACCAATAATAAAAAAAGAACAGGTGTCATTCTTGGCGGTTCAGGTCTCATCGGCGGAGCTATTAACCATTATTTCAAGAAAAACAATGACCCGAACCTGGAGCTGGTATCTCCCAACAGTAAAAAATTAAGCCTGCGGGTACTTAGTGACATTAAGCAATATTTACAAAAAATCAAACCTGATTTTATTATTAATGTTGCCATTGCCTCCCTTGATGCCGATCCCCAGTTATCCCTCGAAACGAATTATTTCGGCAGCATAAATCTGGCTAGGGCGGCGGTCAGTTTAAATATTCCCTATATCCATTTTAGCTCCTCCGCCACCATGCCCAATGGTATGGATCTCACCGAAGAAGACTGTCTGACCCTGGAGCCCTCTCTAAATAATTACGCCAAATCCAAGCTCATGGCCGAGTTTACCCTTCGTCATATGTGGGAAAATGAGGGCTTAGACTGTACAATTATCCGTCTTGGGGTGGTATATGGCAAACATGACCATAAAATACAGGGCTTTCACCGCCTGCTGTTTTCCATTATTGATCAGGCCATGCCGGTTTTAATGACTAAGCCTGGAATCATGCATTCCTATACCAATGCCAAAAAAATAGCGCCTTTTGTCCACTACATCTTAGACCATCGGCCGGAGTTTTCAAAACAGATTTATAATTTTGCCGATCATAATCCAGTAAACCTGAGTACCCTGATTCTGACTATCAAATCGTATCTGCAGCTCAACCTGCCCAAAGAAATCTATATTCCCTCGTCCCTGGCGCAAATTGGCCGTACCATGCTGAATTGGCTGGTAAAAAAATTGAGCATCATCAGCATTGAGACCCGCTTGCCGGCGGAATTAATGTTTATGGAAAATTTTTATCAATCGCAGAGCCTTTCAGTAGACAAATTAAAAAAATCCAGTTATGGACTTCCATTACCGGAAAAAACCGTTTTTACTGAATTACCGGCTATGATCGAATATTATCTGACCCGTTGGGAGCACTTAAATCTCATCTCCTCTTATAATGAGTCATTCTGTAATCCCCGCCGGTTAGGAGAAACCTTCATGGCCGACCCGGAGAAGATCCTGCGGGAGGCTCACCGCCATTCATTAGAGGAGATTGACTCTTTTGATGAATTAAGAAAAAATGCAAAATAAAAATCCCACCTGCATTTCAGGGCGGATATCATACAGGAACGCCAAGTGGATAAAAAAGAATTCGCGCATATCAGGAAGCTCCTCGGTAAAACCCAAAAAGAATTAGCTGAACTTTTGGGTATCTCCATCAAGACCCTGCACAGCTACGAACAGGGCTGGCGGCGAATTCCGGCCCATGCCGAGCGCCAGATAATCTTTCTGCTCTCCAAAATCAGTGAAATATCCGGCACTCTCAAGCCCTGCTGGACGATCAAAAATTGCCCGACTAAACGGAAAAAGGCCTGCCCGGCCTGGGAGTTTCAGGCCGGTAAACTATGCTGGTTTATCAATGGCACTATCTGCGAGTGCAACGCCCAGCATGATTGGCATAAAAAGATGGAAGTCTGTCGTAAATGTGCGGTTCTTAAATCCTTTATGCCGCCGTTAGATGACTGACCGAGAGGAAGAGACGCGGCAATTTACAGAATCTCCAGGGCCTCGCTCAGTTTGTTAACCCCATCAATCTGTAGGCCGGCAATTGCTTTATTTGGGACATTGGCCTGAGAAATTATCGCCCGTTTAAAGCCATGTTTGGCTGCCTCGTGGAGCCGTTCCTGCCCGTTGGTTACAGGCCTGATCTCCCCGGCCAGTCCCACCTCGCCAAAGACTATCAGGCCGTCGGGCAGGGGGCTGTCCTTCATACTGGAGACAATGGCGAGAAGCAGGGCTAAATCGGCGCTGGTCTCCATCACCTTAACCCCGCCCACCACATTCACAAAGATATCCTTGTCGAAACTCACCAGGCCGCCATGCTTGTGAAGAACGGCAAGCAGCATGGTCAGACGATTGGCCTCCAGCCCCACGGTCAGGCGGCGGGGATGCTCGGCATAGGAGGTATCCACCAGGGCCTGGATCTCCACCAGCAGCGGCCTGCTGCCCTCCCAGATTACCATAACCGCGCTGCCGGACATCTGCTCCCGCTGGCGGGAAAGAAAAATCGCCGAGGGATTACTGATCTCCTTCATGCCGCCTTCGGTCATGGCGAAGACTCCCAGTTCATTCACCGCCCCATAGCGATTCTTGATGGCCCGCATGATTCTGAAACGCGACTTGGTGTCCTCAAGATAGACGACTACGTCAATTATATGTTCCAGCACCCGGGGCCCGGCCAGGCCGCCGGTCTTGGTAACATGCCCCACCAGGAAGATGGCAATTCCGCTCTTTTTGGCGAAGCGGGTGAGGTAAGCGGCGCTTTCCCGCACCTGGCTGACGCTGCCTGGTGACGATGAAACCCCGGCCACCTGCATGGTCTGGATGGAATCAATGACCAGCACCTTGGGAGCCGCCCGGCTGGCCGCGGCACATATACTCTCAATTTCGGTATCAGAGATCAACAGGACATCGTCGGCGGGCAGCCCTAAGCGCCTGGCCCGCATGGCGATCTGGGCCAGGGACTCCTCACCGCTGACATAGATTGATTTAATGCCATGCAAATTACAGCAGACCTGCAGCAGTGCTGTGCTCTTGCCGACCCCTGGATCTCCGCCAATCAGAACCACGGAGCCGGGTACCAGGCCGCCGCCCAGAACCCGGTCAAACTCCTTCATGCCGGTGGAGATACGTTCGACGCAGTTCATTTTAATCTCGGCCATGGGGCAGATCTCAGCTACGGCCCCGGCATAGCCGCCGCCAGGGGTTGGAGCGGCAACGGACTCTTCAATGCAGTTCCATTCCCGGCATTCCGGGCAGCGGCCCTCCCAGCGTCCAAATACCGCTCTGCAATTCCGGCAGATATATGATTTTTTTATCTTGGCCATTTTTTTATTGTTTTTGGTAACTTATAGTTGTTCCAAGAGAACAAAATAAATGATTATAGTTTGTAAATAAAAGAATGCATCTCCCCGTTACAAATATTCGTAACTTATCGTCGAACGATTTTAAATAGAGTTTTGGACGGGTGAGTGCTGTTGGTTCTAACGAATGCTCAGAAGCCGATTAAATAAATCT
>JAJSAA010000213.1 GCA_024274995.1 Deltaproteobacteria bacterium | reverse complement strand
TTTAAGCTCGATCCTCTGGAGCATGATATTCGTTTTGTGGAGGATGACTGGGAGTCACCCACCCTGGGGGCCGCGGGGCTGGGCTGGGAGATATGGTTAGACGGCATGGAGCTCAGTCAGTTTACCTATTTTCAGCAGGCCGGCAGCATGGATCTGTATCCCGTCACCTCGGAGATTACCTACGGCCTGGAGCGAATTGCCATGTACCTTCAGGGGGTTAATTCCGTCTTCGATATTATGTGGAATAAAGAGGTATCTTACGGGGCCATCTTCCAGCAGGCCGAACGGGAATTTTCCGCTTTTAATTACGAAGAGGCCAATGTCCCGGCCCTGATTGATTTTTTCAACACCTGCGAGACGGAATCCAAGCATCTACTGACTAAGGAGCTGATTCTCCCCGCCTATGATTACGCCCTCAAATGTTCACATACCTTTAACCTCCTTGATGCCCGTAAGGCCATCAGCGTGACGGAAAGAACCAGATATATCGGCCGCATTCGGGCTCTCGTCAGGCTGGTAGCCCGGAAATATACCGCCCAGCGTGAGGAGATGGGGTACCCGCTTTTGCGGGAAAAGCCGGAAAAACAAATTAACACGAAACTCTGAGCGACATCACGGACCAACTAAAACAACGAGGAAAGAAATATGGCAATTTCCGATGAGCGGAAGAAGACCCTGGATTCGGCAGTCCTCCAGATTCAGAAACAATTTGGCAAGGGCTCTATTATGCGTATGGGCTCGGGGCCAGTGGAACCCTGGCCCTGTATATCCACCAGCGCCCTGAGCCTGGATATTGCCACCGGCATTGGCGGTATCCCCACCGGCCGGGTGACGGAAATTTACGGCCCGGAATCTTCCGGTAAGACCACTCTCTCTCTGCACGCCATTGCCGAGGCCCAGAAAAAGGGCGGCACAGCGGCCTTCATTGACGCCGAACACGCCCTGGATATTCAATACGCCGCCCGCCTTGGCATAAATGTTGATGACCTTCTGGTTTCCCAGCCTGATTTTGGCGAGCAGGCCCTGGAAATTGTTGAAATACTGGTGCGGAGCGGCAGCATAGATCTCATTGTTGTCGATTCTGTCGCCGCTCTGGTACCCAAGGCCGAGATTGACGGCAATATCGGCGATTCTCACGTCGGGCTGCAGGCCCGGCTTATGTCGCAGGCCATGCGGAAGCTGTGCGGTATTCTGAACCGCACCAAGACCGCCCTCATCTTTATCAATCAGATTCGGATGAAGATCGGGGTCATGTACGGCAGCCCGGAGACCACCACCGGCGGTAACGCCCTGAAGTTTTATTCCTCTCTGCGTCTTGATATCAGACGGATTGGCGCCATCAAGGATGGAGCCGAGGTCGTTGGCAACCGCACCAGGGTAAAGGTGGTCAAGAATAAACTGGCCCCGCCCTTCAAGAATGTTGAATTTGATATTGTCTATGGCGAAGGCATATCCAAGGAAGGTGATCTGCTGGATCTGGCCGTGGAGCAGGATATTGTCGATAAAAGCGGGGCCTGGTACTCCTTTAATGGTGAGCGCATCGGCCAGGGCCGAGAGAACGCCAAGACCTTTCTCAAGGAGCATAAGGAGATGATGGACGAGATTGAGCGCCAAGTAAGAATGGGCTTTGGACTGGATATTCCCGGCACAGAGGTAGAGAAGAAGGTGGAGAAGAAGGTGGAGGGTGATAAGAAGTCGTGAAAGGCAATGAAATACGTGAAAAATTTTTAAATTATTTTATCGGCCATGGACACGAGCTGGTGGAAAGTTCATCGTTGGTACCCCATGACGACCCCAGCCTGCTCTTTGTCAATGCCGGCATGGTGCAGTTCAAAAAGATCTTCACCGGTGAGGAAAGCCGGCCTTATAAACGGGCGGTTAGCTGCCAGCGCTGCGTACGGGCCGGCGGCAAACATAATGACCTGGAGAATGTCGGCTATACCGCCCGTCATCATACCTTTTTTGAGATGCTGGGCAATTTTTCCTTTGGTGATTATTTCAAGGAAGAGGCCATTAAACATGCCTGGGAATTCTTAACCGAGGTTTTGCGGCTTCCCAAGGATAAACTATGGATAACGGTTTTTGACGATGACGATGAAGCCGCCGCCCTCTGGAAGAAGGCACCCGGTCTTCTTGAAGGCCGCATTGTCCGTATGGGCGAAAAGGAAAATTTCTGGGCCATGGGCGATACCGGCCCCTGCGGCCCCTGTTCAGAGATTCATTATGACCAGGGCCCGGAGGCGGGCTGCGGCCGGCCCGAATGCGCCCTGGGCTGCGACTGTGACCGTTTCTTAGAGTTGTGGAACCTGGTCTTTATGCAATACGAGCGTGACGGGGATGGCAAGCTGCACCCCCTGCCCAGCCCCAGTATTGATACCGGCATGGGATTAGAGAGAATAGCTGCGGTACTGCAGGGTAAAAAGACCAATTATGATTCCGATATTTTTAGCGGGCTTATCGGTATGATCGCCGGAATTGCCGGAGTAAAATATGGCAGCGCCCCTGAGACGGACACGGCTTTAAAGGTCATTGCCGATCACGCCAGGGCCACGACATTTCTGGTGGCCGACGGGGTACTGCCCTCTAATGAAGGGCGGGGTTATGTCCTCCGGCGGATCATGCGCCGAGCCATTCGTTACGGCCGCAGCCTGGGGCTTACGAAGCCCTTTATGCGGGAGATAACCGCCGAGGTGGCAGCCCGGATGGCAGCCCCTTATCCCCATCTGATAGAGGCCGCGGAATTATTGGCCCAGGTGGTGGTTAACGAGGAGAAACGCTTCCTGGAGACCATTGACAGGGGTTTAAGCATGCTGCGTGAAGAAATGCAGCGGCTCCAGGGGACGGGCAGCGGGATTGATGGTGATTTTATCTTTAAACTCTATGACACCTTCGGCTTTCCGGTGGATATTGTCCGCGACATGGCCTTAGAGGAGGGCCTGACTGTGGATGTGGCCGGCTTTGAGCGAGCCATGGCCCAACAGCGCCGCGCCTCGCAGGAATCATGGAAGGGCGGGGCGGCGGAAACCGCCCCCGGTCTGCGTGATCTGGCGGCCCGAATCGGCAAGACAGAATTTTTGGGTTATACTGACCTGCGAGCTACGGCCCAGGTTAAGGCCCTGATTGCCAAAAATGGCGGGGCCGTTACCGAAAGCGGGCTGGCGGAGGTATTAATGGCCTGCGACCAAACGCCTTTCTATGCCGAGTCCGGCGGTCAAGCGGGGGATCAGGGAGAGGTCACCTGGGAATCAGGCCGGGGCCGGATATTGGAGACGATAAAGTCCAGCGCTGGGGTATTTCTTCATCGGCTGACCATTCAGGAGGGGAAGCTGACCGTTGGCGAAAAAGTAAAACTCATGGTGGCCGCCGGCCGCCGACATGATATTGCCGCCAACCACACGGCTACCCACCTTCTGCAGGCCGTGCTGCGCCAGGTGTTGGGGGGGCATGTCAAGCAGTCCGGTTCCCTAGTGGACGCCCGGCACCTGCGCTTTGATTTTACCCATTTCTCGCCCCTCAGTCCCGCCGAGTTAACCACGATTGAGAACATGGTTAACGATGAGATCAGAAAGAATATCTCTAATGATACCAGGGTAATGTCCTTGGAGGAAGCCCGAAAATCCGGGGCCACCGCCCTCTTTGGCGAAAAATATGGCGGTCTGATCAGGGTGGTGCGTTTTGGCAAATTAAGTATGGAATTCTGCGGCGGCACCCATGTGGCGGCCAGTGGTGAAATCGGCCTGTTCAAAATTATTAGTGAGGGTGGAATATCTGCTGGGGTACGGCGCATAACGGCCATTACCGGCCGGGCCGCCATGCTGGATTATCAGCAGCTTACCGATCTTACGGCCCAATTATCGACAACATTGAAGGCGGCCGGCGCCGCCGAGCTGCCAGAGCGGATTAAATCCTTATCCAACCACGTGAAGACCCTGGAGAAGAAGGTGGCGTCCTTGACGGCCCGGTTGTCATTAGGCAATATTGATAATTTGCTGGAGCACGGCCGTGAGATTAACGGGGTGCGGGTAACGGCGGTTCAGGTACCCTTAGATTCCGCCAGAACCCTGCGCGAGATTGGCGACCGGATGCGGGACAAAATGGGCAGCGGAGTTTTGGTGCTTGGCGGTGAACTAAAGGGCAAGGTGGCGCTTCTGACCATAGTTAGCAAGGACTTGATTCCCCGTTTAAAGGCCGGTGAAATTGTCAAAGAGACAGCGGCTCTGGTGGGCGGTGGTGGCGGCGGCCGCCCCGATATGGCCCAGGCTGGCGGTACCATGGTTGACAAACTGCCAGAGGCTCTGGAACGGGTTTATGACATCGTAGCGGCCCGAATTGGCTGACTATTTAGCAAGTACAATTACCCATAGCGCCATAATTTATTGTCAATTTTATGACCCATAGGCCTTGACAGCCTGATTTATATCTGCTAAAGAAATTCCATTTAGCTGAATCACTATTCATTAATTCGTCGGCAGA
>JAJSAA010000212.1 GCA_024274995.1 Deltaproteobacteria bacterium | reverse complement strand
GTTGCTGTAACGGTTTATATCGACCCAGCGGCTGGAGGACTCAATTGTTTCGATCTTGGTGGCGCGGGCCGCTATCCCCTTGAAATCAAGATCAGGAGCACCGTCTCCATATATTGTTTCGAGGGTGGAATACCGCCTCAAAGCGGCGCGGATGATGACATGAAAGGGAAGCGCTTTTTTGAATTCATTAGCGTATTTCAAGCGCAGAGGCGTCAGGAACTGGAGCCGCAGGCGGCGGCCGGCGATGCCGGATGGCTGTTCAAGAACGATATTAGGTACGGAATCGTGGCTTTTAAGGGTGCCGCCGGCAAAGATAATCCGCCTGTTCTGCAGAACGTTTTCTGTTGTAAACTGCCCCTGGTTCGTGTTTTTTTTGCCAAGGCCGTTTTTTCCCATATCCTGAACGGCGCAAAGAACATGGGGCAGATAGTCGTTGGCCCGGCCGAAGAGAATAATTTTGAAGGTCAACGGTTCACCCGGCTGGTATTCCCTTTTTTCATCATCGGGCGGCACAATCACATAAGGATGGGGACGTTGGGCGGAACGGAGTGATTCCGATTCCACGGTTCCGGTTTTTTTTACCTCGAAAAGAAAAGCATAGGCGCAGGTATTGCTGAGGAGGCAGGAAATGCATTCCTGGCGGCGAAGCGCGCAGGTGATACGTTTCAGCGCGTGGCCAAAAGCGCCCCGCAGCGTTGACCCCTTAAATTTGGGGAGAATTGCCATACTTGTAAATTGACATTGAAAGGTGTATTCGCCGGTACGCATTTGGGCCCTCCGCGGAGCAGGAATATTTTGTTTAGTTTTCTGGGAACTTGCATGATGATTTATTGAATGAAACGACTATTCAGCGTGATGCCTGAAAGTTACGTTTTCTGTTTATGTTTAGTTCTCTCTTGAGCTAAAATAATACTATCAAATTCTGTTAAAGAATGTCCAGCAATGCAACATTGCAAAAAAAATATTATCCGCGTAATTTTAAAATATTGGCCAGTATTTTACCTGAATATTGATGACGAGAGGCTATGCTTGATATGATTCAGAAGGTGACATATTGTGACAAGGCGCCTGCCTGACTGCTGCCGGTAAACTTTCAGGCGCTGTTATGTTGATGCGGATTCTGCGCTGATTTAAATAGCTGAATGCCGTGGCTGGCGATTTTGCTGATTGGTTGGTTCTGCTAAAAAAATAAATGAGCGAATATGGAGTGCAGCTAAAAAGTTACCTTTATTGTAACTGTTCGGCATGACTTTATATTGGATCCATGCCGAAGAGTTACCAAAGATTAAACAGTTATTTTGTTTCCGTCTATTTCATCCATCATATCTTCAATTACCCGCAGGCCGCCCAGCCAGAATTCCTTATCATCGAGATCAATCCCAAAGGGGCGCAGAAGATCATAGGGGGATGAACTGCCGCCGGCCTCTAATAAGGCAATATATTTGGGGACAAAGGCCGCTCCCTGTTCCTTGTAGAGATTGTAAAGGGCCAGTACCAGTAATTCGCCGAAGGCGTAGGAATAAACGTAGCCGGGGGTACGCAGAAAATGGGGGATATATGACCACCAGATGCCATAATCTTCGCTTAAATTTACACTGCCCTGGAACATCTCCTCCTGGGTGGTAAGCCAGAGGCGGGATAACTCCTCGGCCGATAATTCATTCCGTTCCCGCCGGCCGTTATGGCTGAGTTCCTCAAAGCGGTTCATAGCGGTCTGGCGAAAGACGGTGGCAAAGATCGACTCCAGCTTCTGACTGATAAAGGCTGTACGTTCATCCCGGTTGTCGATGAGGGATAACTGGTGGTTAAAGAGCAGTAATTCGGCAAATACCGAGGCGGTCTCGGCCAGGACGAGGGGGGTGTCGCTGTTGTAATAGCCGCGGGGGGCCGCGAGGTGCTGGTGGATACCGTGTCCCAGCTCGTGGGCAATGGTGGAGACATCCCGGAGATTGCCGGTGTAATTGACCATGACATAGGGGTGAACCTCGGGGGTGCAGGGGTGGGCAAAGGCCCCGCCCTGTTTACCATCCAGGATGGGGGCGTGGATCCACTGGCGCTCAAAGAAGAGGGCCGCAATCTCGGCCATCTGGGGAGAAAAATCGCCGAAGGCCCGCAGAACCAGATCCCTGGCTTCGGGCCAGCTCACCTCGTTGCCGGGGAGATGGGGCAGGGGGGCGTAGCGGTCATAATCCTCCAGCCGGGGGAGTTCTAAAAGTCCGGCCTTGAATTTATAGTAGCGGCTTACCAGATCATAACGGCTGATTACAGCGCTGATCAGGGTAGACACGGTTTTATTCTCCAGCTCGTTATAGAGATTCATGGAGCTGATCCAGGAGGGGTAATTACGCAGACGGTCGTCAATCATCTTGTCGGCCAGCAGGGTATTGGTGATATGAGTGAAGATGTGGAGATTGGCCTTGAGACCGGCGGTGAGATCGGCGGCGGCCTGGCGGCGTACTTCACGCTCCGGGCTGTAGAGGTCGGAGAGTACCTCTTCTTCGCCGCGCTGCTGGTCGCCGAATTTGAGCTGGCCCATTATTTTTTCAAAGAGCAGCACCCATGAACTGCGGCCCACCGGGGCAATCTCTATGAGCAGTCTCTCTTCCACCTGGCTCAGGAGATGGGGGGCGTAGCGCCTGATGGTGGAGAGATAATGGTGGTAGGCGCTTAAGATGGGGCTGTTTAAAATTATCTCGGCTGCCTCGTTATTCACGGCGCCCCATTCTAATTCAAAAAAAACCGTACACCGTCCGATACGGCTGCCTTCCTCGCGGATTCTCTGCAGGAATGCCCCGGCCTTAGGGTTGGGGGTCTGGGTGGTGAAATTCAAAAAGGCAAAGGTGCTGAGGCGGCCGCGGTGGACGGCCAGTTCCTCGAGGCGCCGGGTGAGGTGCAGCATGTCTTCCGCTGACAGCTTAGCCACTCGGCCTTTATACTGCTTTTCAATGTCCTCTGCCTCCTGGCGGCAATGGGTGATGTCCTCCTCGATACGGGGATCATCCAGGCCCTTGTAAAGATCGGTTAAACGCCATATAATCTCTAAAGTTTGCAGTCGTTTGTTCAACTCCGTACTCATTTTGTTCTCTCCCTGTTCGATTTGATCGCCAGAATTACTGATTTTTCGGTATTTTCGTTATTTGATAATCCGCTGAGATGGTATATCTTTATACGTTATATGCAATAAGATAGCCAGATCAAAGGTGGGTCGCCCTTGGCGTTGGGCCGGGGCGGGGTTACAAAAATAACTGTTCTTCGGCCCTGGATGTAGTATATTAAAAGATTTTCCGCTGTGTTGCGGTAATCATTTTTTTAATCAACAATAGATCAGGAGAGTACAATGAAGGTAATGCTATTAGGCGCCCCCGGTGCCGGTAAAGGTACGGTCGCTAAATTATTAACCGCTTTAGACGGCTCAGTACAGATTTCCACCGGTGATATCCTGCGGGCTGAGGTGCGGGCCGGCAGCGAGCTTGGTAAAGACGCCAAGAGATACATGGATGCCGGTGATCTGGTGCCGGATTCCGTTATCATGGGAATGATGGAGAAACGGCTGCAGGAGCCAGACTGCCAAAAGGGTTTTCTCTTAGATGGTTTCCCGCGTACCATTCCCCAGGCTGAGGAGTTGAAAAAATTAATGGCCCGGATCAATATTGATCTTGATATGGTAGTGAACATTGACGTGCCGCGTGATGTTATTCTTGACCGCTTATGCACGAGAAGAACCTGCAGCAACCCCGACTGTCAGGCTATCTATAACGTCAAAAGCAACCCCACCAAGGTGGAGGGTGTCTGTGATAAATGCGGTAGCCCGGTTATTCAGCGGGATGACGAAACCGAGGAGGCCATCAGTCATCGTCTCGAGACCTATAACGAGAAAACGGCTCCCCTCATAGGCTTTTACGAGAAAGAAGGTAAATTCCAGAATATCCCCTGTATCTCCAGTGACGATGTGGTTAACGCCATTAAAGAAAAGCTGGGGCTGTAAGGGAGAAAGGCGGCATGATGAAGGATGAAGGCGGGATAAACTCCCCCCCCGTGGTGACCATTATAGGCGGTGGTCTGGCCGGCTGTGAGGCGGCCTGGGCCGCAGCCGGGATGGGCTGCCGGGTGAAGCTCTATGAGATGAAGCCCAAACGCTTCAGCCCGGCCCACACCATGCCGCAACTCGCCGAGTTGGTCTGCAGTAATTCTTTACGCTCCGATGCCCTTGATTCCGCTGTGGGGCTGCTCAAGGAGGAGATGCGCCGGATGGGCTCTCTCCTCATGCGGGTGGCGGAGGAGTGCCGGGTACCGGCGGGTAAGGCCCTGGCCGTTGACCGCCGGCAGTTTGCCGCTTCCGTTACCCGGCGGCTCACGGAAAATCCCGCCATTGAAATTATAAATGAGGAGGTGCGGGAGCTGGCCCCTGATTGCGGCCTTGATCCGGCCTCTCCCCTTATTCTGGCCACCGGGCCTCTAACTACCGAGGAGTTGACCACCTCCCTGGCCCGTTTCACCGGCGGGGATTACCTGTCTTTTTATGATGCCATTGCTCCGATTATCGCCGTTGATTCTCTTGATCGCAATATTATTTATCAGGCCTCCCGTTATGATGACGGCCCCGGCGATTACCTGAACTGCCCCCTGGATGAGGAACAGTATAACTGCTTTATTAGGGCCTTGAAAGCGGCGGATAAGGTGCCTTTCAAGGATTTTGAAAAACCTAAATATTTTGAGGGCTGTCTGCCCATTGAGGTCATGGTGGAACGGGGGGAAAACACCCCGCGCTTCGGCCCCATGAAACCAGTTGGACTGCCCGACCCCCGCAGCGGTCGGGAACCCTACGCCGTGGTGCAGCTCCGTCTGGAAAACCGGGCGGCCACCATGGTGAATATGGTGGGCTTTCAGACCAAACTTACCTATGGTGAACAGAAGCGGGTCTTTTCCCTGATTCCCGGACTTCAGGGGGCTGAGTTTGTCCGCCTGGGCAGTATTCACCGTAATACCTTTGTGCGGGCTCCGGAGCTGCTGAATCGTTATCTGCAGTTTATAGAACACCCCGGTCTCCTGTTAGCCGGGCAGATAAGCGGGGTGGAGGGCTATGTGGAGTCAACAGCCATGGGCCTTCTAAGCGGCCGGAATGCCGCCTGCCTAACCCTTGGTCTGCCCCTGACCGCGCCGCCTGCTGATACCGCTCACGGTGCTCTGCTTAACCATCTTACCAACCGGGAGGTCAAGCATTTTCAGCCTTCCAATATTAATTTTGGTCTCTTCCCCCGGTTAGATAAACGGCTGCCCAAAAAACTTAAAGGAAAATATCGTGCTGAGATTGCCCTTGCCTCCCTGGAAAACTGGCTGGCGGCAGAAGGCCGCCCTCTCCCTATTTGAACTGCTTCTGCTTATGATTCTTTGTCTGCCGGCAAATGCTGCTCCGACTACTGAAACGGCGGTGGATTACCAGTTGCTGACAGCCTTTGACACAGCCGCTCATCTCGTGAAGGGCACGGCTGAAATCACCCTGCCGCCGGGTGCCGCCACCGTGGTGCATCTTGACGGCCTGCGGGTGACGGCTGTTGAGCTTGACGGTGTCGAGATCAAACCCGGCGGCCCTGCTCTGTCCATTGCCGCCTCTACCTCTGACCGGCGGCTGATTATCCATTACGAGAAAGAGATCAAGTCCATGAACGACGGGCTTGTAGGGAATAGTGGTATTGTTCTTAGCGATGACTGGTATCCCCAGCTTGACTTGCCGGCCCTCTTTCATCTCCAGGCCGTTATTCCGGCCAATTTTCTGGCTGTCTCCGAGGCCGACAGTATAAGCACGGAGTCCGTGCCGAACAGCCGCTTAGTCACCTTTGAATTCTCCCGCCCCCTGACGTATCTTCATTTCATCGCCGGACCTTATGTGGAGCGTAAAGTCTCCATCGGTAATGGCAAGAGTCTCTATACCTATTTCTTCCCGGAAGACGCGGAGCTGGCGGCGGACTACCTCCGCAAGGGCAAGGCCTATATCCAGCGCTATGAGAAACTGATCGGCCCTTACCCCTACCAGCGCTTCAGTATTGTTGAGAATCGTCTGCCCACGGGTTATGCCATGCCAACCTTTACTCTTCTCGGTCAGGCCGTGGTTCGTCTGCCTTTTATTGTTGATACTTCTCTTGGGCATGAAATTTTGCACTCCTGGTTTGGTAATGCTGTCGGGGTTGATTACGCTCAGGGTAACTGGTGCGAGGGGCTGACTACCTGTCTCGCCGATCAGAGTTTTGCCGCTGAGCGGGGGCAGGGCGCTGCTTTTCGTAAGGGGCAGTTGATCAAATTTGCGGCGGTGAACCGGGAACTGGGCGGGGCGATTGAGGATTTTCAGGGTGGTGAGGCCTCCCCCAATCCCCGGCGTATTGCCCGGCGGGCGGTGGGCTACGGTAAGGCCTCCATGCTCTTTCATATGCTGCGCCGCAAGGTGGGTGACCAGGTGTTTTTTGCCGCTCTGCGTGATTTTTACAGGCGGATGGATGGTAAAACCGCCGGTTGGCGGGATATTGAGCAGAGTTTTAAGAATGCCGGAGGCGGTGAGCTGAAATATTTTTTTGAACAATGGCTGACCAGGAAGGATGCCCCGAATTTAAAGGCCGAGGATATCAGCTTAAACGAGGTCGATGGCCGGTTACGCCTGAAATTTACCATTGCCCAGACCAATAAGGTGCCTTATAGAATAGAGGTGCCGGTGGTTATTATCAGTGATTTTGGCCAGCGCCGCGAGATGGTTAAACTCACCGGTAAAAGTCAAAAGATGGAGCTTACTCTCAGGCAATATCCCTTGGAACTGGTGATTGATCCTGATTATGATCTTATGCGAACCTTAGGGGTTGACGAAACCCCGCCGGTCTGGGCTCTGCTGGCCGGTGCCGATAAACTGACCGTAGTGGTCGCGGCGGGTAAATATGACCTTTATGCCCCTTATATCAAGGAGCTGGAGCATCGGGGGGCAAAGATTATTGCTGATAACGAGGTGACGGATAAAGAACTGGCCGCTGGTTCGTTAATTTTTCTGGGGCCATCCGGAGTCGCGGCTCGGGGGCTCTTTGCCAATCCGTCCTATCCCGAAACGGGGATGACGGTGGATGTGCACCACAACCCTTTAAATCCCAAGGCCATGGCGGCACTCATTAAGGTTGCCAATCATGAGGAACTCAGGGCCGGATTAATTAAATTGCGCCATTACGGCAAATATTCCTACCTCCATTTTGAGGCTGGTCATATTAAAGAAAAACGGATCAGCCGGGCTGAGATGGGGCGGCGGTATATTATCTCGGTAGAGCCCAGGGGAGTCGCACTACCGGCCACCGTCAGGTTTAATCGTATTGTTTCAAGAATTGTCAATAAACGGGTGATTTACGTCGGGGAGATGCACACCCGTTATGCCGATCATAAACTCCAGTTGCGGGTTGTCAGGGATTTATGGAATCGCGGTATCAATCTTGCTATTGGCATGGAGATGTTTCCCCGCTCCTCCCAGGGTGCCTTGGATGATTTTGTGGCCGGGAAGATTAATGAGGCCGAGTTCCTCCATAAATCAAAATATTTTAAGGTCTGGAGTTTTGATTACCGCCTCTATCGGGAGATATTAAACTTTGCCAGGGCGCACCTGGTGCCGGTAATCGCCTTGAATATCGGGAAAGATAAGGTGAGCAAGGTCTATAAGGACGGCGGAATTTCGGGCCTGGTGCCCGAGGAAAAAATGGCTCTGCCCCTGAATCGTGATCTTGACGTACCAGGTTATCGGGAGCGGCTCGCCGATGTTTTTCAGATGCATAGCGGCGGGCCTGGCAATATGAACGGTTTTATGCAGGCCCAGGCCATCTGGGATGAAGTCATGGCGCGCGGGGTAGCGGAATACTTAAAGGCTAATCCGGCGAAGCATATGGTAGTTCTTGCCGGGCGGGGCCATATCCTGAAGGATCAGGGCATTCCTCTGCGGGTCAGGCGGCGTCTCGGGCCGGGGCTGAAACAGGCGGTGATTATTAACTCTGAAGGCCGGGCGCTCAATCCCAAAGAGGAGGACTTTGTGGTCTTCAGTCCAGAGGTTCAACTGCCGCCCAGGGTCTTGATGGGTATCGTCATGGGCTGGGATGAAAAGACTAAAGAAATTAAGATTGAGCGGGTTTCACGCTACAGTCCGGCCGCCCGGGCCGGGATTAAGGCCGGCGATATCCTCTTGAAAATGGCTGATAAACCGGTGCGGACAACGGCCGATGTGAAAATTATTATGCTGGGCGAGAAACGGGGTGATAAATTGACAGTTCTTGTTCGTCGTCATCAGTTGATTTTCGGTGATGAAGAGTTGAGCTTTACATTACATCTTTGATAACTATCTAACTGTGGCCAATTCGGGATGGCGTCGTAAAAAGCTAAATTATACCGCGCACGGCATCCTACATACAACGAACTTAGGTTACAAAAGTCAAAAAGTATCTCTCTGAATAAACCGCGTTAACTCAAAGAGTTATGGCCTTTTGATAAAATGAGTTCGTTGGAAATCCGGTCTACGGCGTGGTGGTTCAGAGTCTCACTACGTTCGCTTACCTGTATGTCGAACTTTTCGCAGTCTTCGCTTAGCTGACTTAGCCATCTTTAGTTATTGATGGACTTTTTGTGAGTCCATCAATTCGGAGTTTTATAAAAAAAATCATGGATGCCAGCCAATATAATTTTTTATCTGATTTACGGCAGACGGCGGCCTTTTATAACGCTCTCGGGGTTGAAACTCTGCCCCTTGGCCCTGAAATCAAGGCCTTTATGACGGGCGGCAGTGAGCAGGCCGTGAACCGCCCGCCGTCGGGACACGTCGCTCGGCAAGCGATGCCGGGGTGTAAATCTCAGGCGTCGCGCCCCAAGGAACCGGAAGCGGGCAAGATAGTTGGCAGTTTGACTGATATTCAGGGGCAGATTGGGGAGTGTGGTCGCTGCCCCCTGCATAAGGGGCGCAGCCGAATGTTTTTTGGCCAGGGTAATCCACGGGCCGATCTTTTTATTGTCACTCAATGGCCGGCGGCCGCCGATGAGGCCGCAGAGCCCTTGTTCAGCGGGGCGGAGGGGGAGTTGATAACCCGGATGCTGGAGGCCATTAAACTAAGCCTTGATGAGGTGTATTTCAGTACCATTGTTAAATGTCCGGCCTCCGAGGAGCGGCCGCCGACGGCTGCTGAGATAAAGCTCTGTCTGCCCTTTCTGCTGGCCCAAATTAGGGCGGTGGAGCCCAAGGTGGTCTGCACCATGGGGCCGCTGGCCGCCCAAGCCCTGCTTAGAACCAGCCAACCTTTAGTGCGTCTGCGCGGCCGCTGGCGGCAGCTGTCTGGCCTTGCTACTCAGGCTGGAGAGGCTCTGCCGTTGATGGCCACCTTTCATCCCGCGTATCTTCTGAAAAACCAGGAGATGAAAAAAGCGGCCTGGCATGATCTTTTGATGATTCAACAGCGTCTGGGCTGAAGGTGTCCTCTTAGTCGGGTAACCAGGCAAAAATGAAACTGGCTCAAAAAATATATCTATATCTCGGCTGCATATTTATTGTTGCCATGACCATCTTTGGGGTCTTTTCCTATCAGCGTGAGTCGGTCGAATTAGAGACTGACATCATTCGCGATGTGGTGGTGCTGGGCCGGGGCTTTGCGGCGGCAGTTTCTCATGTCTGGCTGAGTAACGGCGAGGAACGGGCCATGAAGATTATTCATGACGTTAATAATGGCAAATTCCATATCAAGGTACGCTGGGTCTGGCTCGATGATACCACTGTTCCCCAGTTCTGTCCCCAGGTTGACCGTCGTGTTCTGCGCAATCTTGCCGTGCTGCCTTTTCTGATTGCCAGGGGGTGCCGGCTTAACGGCCAGGATGCCATCTTTGCCTATTTCCCGGTGCGAACCACCTCTTCGCGGCCCGGCGCCCTGGAATTGTCCGCTTCTCTTAATTATCTGCATCGCCAGAGCCGGGTAAACGCCTGGCGTCTGTCTCTCGTGGTTATTCTTCTCTTGGTGGCGGTTGGTCTCCTGATGTGGCATGTCGGGCAGCGCATGGTGGGCCAGCGTATGCAGCAACTGGTGCGTTTTGCCCGCCAACTTGGCCAGGGCCAGTTGGATAACCGCCTCTGTCTTGAAGGCGATGATGAGATTGCCGATCTCTGCCTTGAGATGAACCAGATGGCGGAACAATTGCAGGAGGCCAAAGAGCATCTTCTGGCCGAGAACGAGGCCCGTATTGCCACAGTTGAGCAATTGCGTCATACCGAGCGTCTGGTAACTCTTGGTAAATTATCCTCGGGACTCGCTCATGAGCTTGGCACCCCGCTGAATGTTATTTCCGGCCGGGCCAGGCTGATTGAGAACGAGGACATGGAGCATGATGAGGTGGTGGAAAATGCCGCTATTATCTGCCAGCAGACCGAGCGGGTAACCAGGATTATCCGCCAGATGCTGGATTATGCCCGCCGGACAAGCCCGCAGCGTACCCGGGTTAATTTGCGGGAACTCATCGAACAGGTTGTGGTTATTTTGCAGCACAGCGCCCGTAAGCAGGCGGTGGAGATCGTGGTCAGCGGGCTGATAGAGAAGCCGCCGGAGATATTTGTTGATTACGGCCAGATCCAGCAGGTTATAACCAATTTATTGATGAATGGCTTACAGGCCATGCCCCAGGGCGGCCGCCTGGAAATCAGGTTGGCGGTGGGGGTTTACAGTCCGCCCGCCGCCGGCCATTACAAACCGATGCCCTGCGCGGTTATCATGGTGCTCGATAACGGCCCCGGCCTGGAGAGTGAGGTTCTGGAGCGGATCTTTGAACCTTTTTATACCACTAAGGGGGTTGGGCAGGGAACCGGGTTGGGGCTCTCCATTGTCCGGGAGATAGTTGTTGAGCATGGCGGCTGGATTACGGCGGCCAACATAGAGGGCGGAACAGGGGCCTGCTTTACCGTTTACTTACCTATGGAGGAGGGCAATGACGAAGCGCCGCATAATGATAGTTGATGATGATCAGGCCATGTGCGAGATGTTGGAGGCGGCTCTGAAGCGTAAAAAATTTCAGGTGAGCTGGTTTCTGAAGGCCGAGGAGGCGCTGGCCTGCTTGCGTGAGGATAAATTTGACACCGCCCTGGCCGATATAAATATGCCGGGAATGAGCGGTATTGAATTTTGCGAACGGGTCGCCGCTAACCGTCCTGATGTCCCGATAATTATCATGACCGCCTTTGGCAGTCTGGAAACGGCCATTGCCGCCATGCGGGCCGGAGCCTATGATTTTATTACCAAACCAGTGGAGCTTGAGCTTCTGGTTCTGGCCTTGGAAAGGGCTCTGGAGCATAGCGCCCTGCGTGAGCAGGTACGTCTTTTGTCCCAGGACGGTGCTAACCAGTTTTCCGGTATTATCGGTAAAGCCGCGGTGATGGAGAAGTTTTTTGAGCAACTGCGCCGCATCGCCGCCATCGAGACCTCGGTATTAATTGCCGGTGAATCAGGGGTGGGGAAGGAGCTTGCCGCCCGGGCTCTGCATAATGAGGGACGGCGGCAGGCGGCGGCCTTTGTGCCCATAAACTGTGCCGCTCTGCCGGAGAATTTATTGGAAAGTGAATTGTTCGGCCATAAGCAGGGGGCCTTCACCGATGCAAAAAATGACCGGTTGGGTTTGTTCATGGAGGCCAACGGTGGCACCCTGTTTCTTGACGAGGTGGGTGAAATACCATTAAGTCTGCAGCCCAAATTATTGCGGGCTCTTGAGGAGAGGCGGGTAAGGCCGGTGGGCGGAGACCGAGAACGCCCCTTTGATGTTCGAATTATCGCCGCCACCAATCGTGATCTGGAGACGGCGGTGGAAGAGGGGATATTCCGAGAGGATTTATTTTACCGCTTAAACGTCATTCAATTAGAGATTCCGCCTCTGCGGGCGCGGAGTACGGATATTCTGCTCCTGGCCCGTTATTTTATCCAGAAGTTTACTGCCCGGATGGGGAGGGATAAGCTGCGTCTTTCAGAAAAGGCGGCTCAAAAGCTGTTGGCCTATTCCTGGCCCGGTAATGTGCGGGAGTTAAGAAACGCCGTGGAACGTGCCGTGGCCATGTGCCGTTTCGATCAGCTGATGGTGGAGGACTTCCCTGAGAAAATCTGGAGTTACGAGAGCCAGCATGTTCTGGTGGGGGCTGCTGACCCCACCGAGCTGGTATCTCTCACCGAGGTTGAACGGCGTTATATTCTCCATGTCTTAAAGACGGTGGCCGGTAACCGCAGTCAGGCGGCTAGAATCCTGCGCTTAGATCGGAAGACACTTTATCGTAAACTGCAAAGTTATGAGGAAAAAAAACGGTACGAGGCGTGAACCTCATACCGTTAGCACTCCATGAACAGTTCTTTTTGTAACTTATAGTTGTTCCAAGAGAACAAAATAAATGATTATAGTTTGTGAATAAAAGAATGCATCTCCCCGTTACAAATATTCGTAACTTATCGTCGAACGATTTTAAATAGAGTTTTGGACGGGTGAGTGCTGTTGGT
>JAJSAA010000211.1 GCA_024274995.1 Deltaproteobacteria bacterium | reverse complement strand
TGGGTTTCCGTATCAAGGGAGGGCTGGCGGCCGGCCGCGACTTTATTGAGAGTCTCACGGTCTTCTCGCATCTCGCCAACGTGGGTGACGCAAAATCGCTGGCCATCCACCCAGCCAGTACCACCCACTCGCAGATGACTCCTGAACAACAGATAGACGCCGGAGTCACAGAGGATTTTATCCGCCTGTCCATCGGTATTGAAAACATAGAAGATATTATTGCCGATTTAGAGCAGGCGCTGTAATCTATTCGGTCATGAAGAAAACAATTGGCCCGGCTGAAACTAAATATTTCCAACTCCCAGGCTCTCTGCTCTTAGACAATAACGACTCCCTCCATGAGGGTACAATTGCCTATGAGACCTATGGGCAATTAAATAAGGCGGCCGATAACGCCATTTTGATTTGTCACGCCCTGTCCGGTGATGCTCATGCCGCTGGTTTCCATGCCGGGGCCAGCAAACCCGGCTGGTGGGAGATTATGATCGGCCCAGGCAAGGCCATTGACACCAACAGATATTTTGTTGTTTGTTCTAATATACTGGGGAGCTGCATGGGGACCAGCGGCCCCTCAAGCCTTAACCCTGCCACCGGCCTGGCCTACGGCCTAAAGTTTCCGGTAATTACCATTGCCGACATGGTCAAGGCCCAGAAACAGCTCATTGATTTTCTGGCCATTCCCCGCCTTTTGGCGGTAATTGGCGGTTCCATCGGCGGCATGCAGAGCCTGGAATGGACTATTCGTTACCCGGAGATGGTATTTTCCGCTATTCTTCTCGCCACCACCCAGCGTCATTCCGCCCTAGCCATCGCCTTTAACGAGGTAGCCCGACAGGCGATTATGGCTGACCCAAACTGGCAGGCGGGCGATTATTATCAGGGAACTAAACCGGATATGGGCCTGGCCGTGGCCCGCATGATTGGTCATATAACCTATCTCTCAGATGAAGCCATGCGCCATAAATTCGGCCGCCGCCTACAGGACAAAGAGGATTTCTCCTTTAATTTTGATGCCGACTTTCAGGTTGAAAGCTATCTGCGCTACCAGGGTAAAAAGTTTGTCGAACGTTTCGATGCCAACTCCTTTCTGTATATCACCAAGGCGGCGGATTATTTTGACCTGGCTCCCCGTCCCCGGGCCGATGGCAGCCTTAAATCGCCCTTTTCCAGGGCCAGAGCCCGTTATCTCGTGGCCTCCTTTACCTCAGACTGGCTTTACCCCACCAGGGAGTCACGAGCCATGGTCAAGGCCATGAAGAAGAACAGCCTGGATGTAAGTTTCTGTGAGATAGAGGCCAAATGGGGCCACGATGCCTTTCTCCTGGAAAGTGAGCGTCTGTCAAACCTTATGAGCGGCTTCTTAGACAGAATGGGCCGGGAGTCTCAGGATTATGCGCTTTGATCTCGAGATAATCGCCTCCTGGATAGAGCCCGGCACCAGGGTACTTGATCTGGGCTGCGGCAGCGGGGATTTATTGTATTTCCTGGTACAGAACAAGGAAGTAAGGGGTACTGGTATTGATTTTGAGGAGGCCAATATCGCCCGTTGTATTGAGCGGGGGATCTCGGTTATTCAGGGAGATATTAACGAAGAGGTCTTGGATTACGCCGATAACACCTTTGACTATGTTATTCTGAGCCGTACCCTGCAGCAGGTCTATGAACCGGAGGCCCTGCTGAAAGAATTACTGCGCGTGGGCCGCCACATAGTGGTGAGTTTCCCAAATTTCAGTCATTGGTTGTGCCGGATGCAGATCTTTTTTCAGGGCCGGACTCCCACCACCAGTCAGTTGCCATACAAATGGTATAACACTCCGAATATCAGGGTAATTACCCTGAGAGATTTTCGTGAATTTGTCCAAAAAACCGGCTTTAAGATTATCAAAGAAACGGGGATTAATACCCAGAATGAAGACCTGCATGGCCGGGTTATTCGTTTACTGCCTAATCTCCGGGCCACCTATGGTATATTTTTAATCGGCCATTGAGATTGGAGGAGGTTGGCCTGAAACAATCTGCAAGGCTTACATTTCGCAATGTTATAAAGTCAAGAGTGTGGTTTGTTGAGTGCTTACCAAAACTCTAACCAGATACTGCTGATTCATTTCACCACAGAGAATAGGGGCATACAGAAAATTCGTAAAATTTTACCCGTATCATCCCATAGAAGGATCGGATTTTAATTATGAAACCAATAACTACAATCAAGTGCGTTGATGAAGAAAGTCAGATCAGCACCTTCTACGACCAGATTCCCGAGGTCGTGAACAACCTGCTGACTTTTTGGAATACCAAGGAGGGTTTTGAGCATCTTGAACCAACACCCATGCCCTCCCATGAGGCCGTGGTCGGAATAATTCACAAGGCCCGCAGCCTTCTATTTCCCGGCTACTTCACCAGCACCAAGCTCAAAAAGTCTAATCTGGCCTATTTCTTAGGCCAGGAGACCACGGAACTTTATGCCGATTTAAGCCAGCAGATAGTTCTCGCCCTCCAGCATGACTGTGTGCGGCGCAATCTGCCCTGTTCGTCCTGCAGGCCCAAGGGCCATGAAATAGCCCTGCGCTTCATTGAGACTCTGCCTGAAATGGAGGCGATGCTTACATCTGACATCCAGGCCGCCTTAGATGGCGATCCGGCGGCCAAGGGGGCCGATGAGGTTATTTTCAGTTATCCCGGCCTGCTGGCCATCAATGTTTACCGGATGGCCCACGTCCTTTTAAAGCTTGGGGTGCCCATCATCCCCCGCATCATGACCGAACACGCTCACAGCCTGACGGGCATTGATATTCATCCCGGCGCCTCCATTGGCGGCAGTTTTTTTATTGATCACGGCACAGGGGTGGTCATTGGCGAGACCACTAAAATAGGCAGCCGGGTGCGCCTCTATCAAGGGGTAACCCTGGGTGCCCTCTCCCTGCCACAGGATGCTGGAGAACGCTACCGCGACCACAAACGCCACCCAACCATTGAGGACGATGTGATTATCTATGCCAACACCACCATATTAGGCGGTGAAACCACCATCGGTACCCGAGCCGTAATTGGCGGTAATATCTGGCTCACGGAGAGTGTTGAGCCAGAAACCAAGGTTCTGCTGAAACGCCCGGAGTTAGCCTTCCTTGGCCGCGACAGAAAAGCTACCAAATAATTTAGACATCCAGCATAATTGACTATTTTTTTATCATCCCACGCAAGGAGCAGCTATGAGTACCTATAACAACCTCACCGAAACTATTGGCCGCACCCCCCTTGTCCGCTTAAACCGTCTCAACCCAGGCCCAGCCCTCATTCTGGCCAAACTTGAATCCCGTAACCCCCTGGGCAGTGTCAAGGATCGCATCGGCCAGGCGATGATCGCCACAGCCGAGGCGGCCGGGGAAATTTCTGCCCAGACCGTAATCATTGAGGCCACCAGCGGCAATACGGGTATTGCTCTAGCCTCAGTCTGCGCCGCCAAGGGTCTGCGTTTGATCCTGACTATGCCCGACACCATGAGTATCGAACGTCGCCGCCTCCTGGGCCATCTCGGCGCTGAACTGGTTCTAACCCCCGGAGCCGAGGGCATGAATGGAGCAATTAACAAGGCGGTTCAGCTTGGGGCTGAAATACAGAATTCCTTTATTCCGGGCCAATTCACTAATCCCGCCAACCCGGAGATTCACCGTCGTACCACCGGCCCCGAAATCTGGCAGGATACCGCAGGTCAGGTGGACATATTTATTGTCGGGGTGGGAACCGGAGGTACAATTACCGGAGCGGGCGAGCTTTTAAAGGATAAAAATCCCAATCTCAAGATAATCGCGGTTGAACCCAGGGATTCACCGGTATTAAGCGGCGGTCAACCAGGGCCCCACAAAATTCAGGGTATTGGTGCCGGTTTTGTTCCCAAAGTTTTAAATACCGCCATCATTGATGAGGTCTTTCAGGTCAGTAACGAGGAGGCCATGCGTACGGCACGCTCATTAAGCACCACAGAGGGCATCCTTTGTGGTATATCATCCGGAGCCGCTGTCTTTGCCGCTCTTGAAATAGCCGCCCGGCCGGAAAATAAGACCAAAACTCTTGTGGTTATCCTCCCTGATACCGGGGAGCGCTATCTCAGCACTCCGCTTTTTACAGATTAATTCTGAAATTCTGTAAGTCAGGCAGGACATGCCCCCGCAACAGACCACAATGTGCTATTGCATTAATCTGCATAATATCGTAACTACTTAGGTGTGACTGTAAATTGCCCTAAACGCTGAGCTGTAACTGTTTAGCTGCAACTAATCTAAGCAGTTACGGCTACGAGTTAGGGGTAATTCTCTATCCTCACTAAATAGTTATATTAAATCACTGCCAAGGAGTTAAATAATGGCAACAATTGTCTCTTTAAATATCAGCCTCAGTAAGGGAATGGAGAAAAAGCCCGTCTCTGAGGTTACCTTAAAGGTTGATCATGGGATCATCGGTGATGCCCATGCCAGAAACTGGCACCGCCAAATCAGCCTCCTCGGCATTGAGAGTATCAACAAGATGCTGGCCGCCAAAAGCGATCTCGACCTGCCGCCCGGCTCCTTTGCTGAAAACATTACCACCAGCGGGATTGACCTGCCAACCCTGCCAATCGGCACCAGACTGCAATCTGGAGAGATCGAACTGGAGGTCACCCAGATTGGTAAAAAGTGCCATGATAAATGCAACATCGCCAAAAAGGTTGGCGACTGCATAATGCCCAAAGAGGGGATCTTCGCCAAAGTTATTAAACCCGGAGTTCTCAAGACCGGCGACGAACTTTTTATAAAATAACGGCTGACTGCTCAGCTGTACTCCATCCTGGAGTCTGCGCTTTCCTGAGCAGTTACATTAGTTTT
Organism: Deltaproteobacteria bacterium; assembly: GCA_024274995.1. Classification (GTDB taxonomy): domain Bacteria; phylum Desulfobacterota; class Desulfobulbia; order Desulfobulbales; family VMSU01; genus JAADIV01. The sequence continues at coordinate 10,395 of JAJSAA010000211.1, read as the reverse complement.
AACTAAATGTGGGATTTAAAGTCTTTTTATGTTATTTTTCGTAATTCATTCTTCAACAGCTTTAACAAGGTAGACAATTGGCACACATCCTCTTAGTAGATGACGACCCGGCAATAAGAAAGGTATTTACCAAGATCCTTACAGTAGAAGGACATGTGGTTGTAGGCGCTGAGAACGGTCAGGAAGGTCTGGAGTTATGCCGGAATAATTCGTTCGACCTGATAATCACTGATATGCTGATGCCGGTTAAAGACGGCCTTAAGATGATCATGGAATTAGATGAGGTATTCCCCGAGACTCGGATTATTGCCGTTTCCGGCGGCGGAGTTATCGAGGCTGAACGTTATCTACACCTGGCCTGCACCATTGGCGTTAAAAAAAGTCTAACCAAACCGGTCTCCAAGGAGGCTCTGCTTACCGCTGTAAATGAGATACTATCATAATTTTTCCAATTTTATTCCCCCTTATAAGTTCTAACCACTAAGCGGCTTTCTTTTACAACCACTACTCTTAAAATATGTTACAGGTTAACAGTCTCAATCTCCAATACGGTGATAAATACCTCTTTAAGGACATCTCCGTCCGTTTGAACGGTCAGGACAGAGTTGGCCTGGTGGGGGTTAACGGCACCGGCAAATCCACCCTACTGAAAATGATGGCCGGATACCAGGAAACTGATTTCGGGGTCATAAGTAAGTCTAAAAAGTCCACCCTCGGCTATCTGCCCCAGGAATTTGAAGGCTTCGCTCCCGGCCGAACTCTGCGCCAGGAGGCGGAAACGGCCTTTGCCCATCTCCTAAAAATCCAGAGTGAGCTTGATGAGGTTAATAATCAATTAAGCGCCACTGACCCCAGCAGTCCGGGTTTTTCTGACCTTCTCCAGCAGCAGGGTGAGTTACAGATGCAGCTTGACAGCTCCGATTTTTTTCATATCGAGGGCAAAATTGAGAAGGTTTTAAGCGGACTTGGCTTTTCCGGCTCGGACATGAACCGTGATTGTGATGACTTCAGCGGCGGCTGGCAGATGCGCATTATGCTGGCCAAGATTCTTCTCACCCACCCCTCTTTTGTTTTTTTGGACGAACCCACTAATCATCTTGATATAGAATCACTGACCTGGCTGGAGGATTTTCTAAAATCATACCAGGGGGCCATGATTATCATCTCCCACGACCGGGCCTTTCTAGATAATTTAACCAATGTGACTTGGGAACTCAGTCTGGGACGGCTGACGGTTTACAAGGGGAATTACAGCTATTATATCACCGAGAAGGCCGAAAGAATGGCGGTTCAACGGGCGGCCTACAATAACCAGCAGGCCAAGATTCAACAAACCATGCGTTTTGTAACCAGGTTCAGGGCCAAGTCCACCAAAGCCAAACAGGTTCAGAGCCGGCTCAAGCAAATATCACGCCTTGATATCCTGGAGCTTGAAGATAGTGAGAATCGAATATCTTTCCGCTTTCCGCCCGCCATCAGCAGCGGCCGAATGTCAGTTACAGTCGAGAACCTGGCCATGAATTACGCTGACAAGCAGGTCTTTAAAGGTCTTAATCTCGAGGTCAACCGCGGCGACAAAGTAGCGGTGGTCGGAGCCAACGGAGCAGGCAAATCCACCCTGGTCAAGATTATTGCCGGGCATATTACCCCCGCCTCGGGAATAATACAGCCGGGCCATAATTGCCGTATTTCATATTTCGGCCAGCACCAGGCCCAGGAACTGGCCCCTGACCTGACAGTCATGCAGACCATGGAACAGGTTGACGTTGAGCAGACAGTTACCTCCATTCGTTCACTACTGGGAACCTTCCTGTTCAGAGGGGATGAGGTAGATAAAAAAGTAATGGTTCTTTCGGGCGGTGAAAAGAGCCGGCTGGCGCTGGCCAGAATGATTATGTCGCCCGCTAATTTGCTAATTATGGACGAGCCTACCAATCACTTGGATATGATGTCGCAGGATATTCTCCAAGAGGCCATGAAACAGTATGATGGCTCCATTATCGTGGTTTCCCATAATCGTTTTTTCTTAGACGGCTTTGTCAATAAGGTTTTAGAGATTAAAAACGGCCAGGCCGCCATGTACGAGGGAAACATTAGTTATTATCTCGAAAAAACCCGCTCAGGAACGGATAAACAAACGGGCGAATCACAAAAAACGGCCCCTCCCAAGGCAACGAGAAACAAGGAGGCTCGTAAGGCGAAGGCCGCTGCCAGGGCGGCGGCAGCCCATCGTCTCAAGCCCCTGAAGAAAAAACTGGCTGATTTTGAACAGGATATTGAAGCCCTGGAAAATGAGAAGGACAGTCTTGAACAGGCACTGGCCGATCCGGAACTTTATCAGGACCAGGAGGCCTTTACCGACAAAAGCAAGGAATATCAAGACATTACCAAACGATTAGAGAGTATATATCCCCAATGGGAAGAGGTGCAGGAGGCCATTGACCATATAGAGGCAGAGTCGGCGGCGGCCCCATAGAGTCAGGTGGTGAGGTGCAACTAAAGATTAAAGATGAGGTGGATGGTCAGCCGTTATTTTCCCGCTCCATCTCATACTCTTTAAACAGGCGGATAAACTTCTCTAAAACCAAACGGCTTTTATCATCCATCTTCACAAACTCTACCCCGGTCTCAAAGTTTTCCTTGCTACCGGGCCGACAATAAATAATTCGACCGCGAATATCAACCAAATCCTCCTCAAGAGCCAAAGTCATGCTCAACATAAACTTAGAGTCAATTTCGAAACAGGTCTCAAGGCATATCCCAGATTGCGAGACATTCAGGGTGCGCCCCATACTTTGACGAACCAGAGTACCATTTTCATCAAGACAAATATAAGATAAATTCAAGGATTCAAACCTTGGATACTGCCGTTTATTTTCCGCCACTATTATGCCCTCAAATATCACCCGGCAGTTTTAATACCACCAGACTGGTTACTCTATTTTTAGAATAACTGTTCAGCTGTGCCCCATCTCGGGGTCTGCGCTTTACTGAACAATTACGTTTTATATCGCAAAGCTGCCAATTAACTACCAACCTCCTTAACCCCAGCCAGAAGGCATGAACATCCGATAGTAATAAAACAGCTCAGCGCCAAAAGTCAAGCCTAAGGAACCATTCGCCCTATGGGGCTCACCGATAACGCCCCTGAAGAACACCAAAAGGCTCACGCCGTCTCTTGTACCTGTTCCACCCTGGCGCCCAAATCAATGAGTTTGGCGCTTAGATTATCATAGCCCCGTTCAAGATGATAAATCCGGGAAATTTCCGTTATACCCTGGGCCGCCAGACCGGCAATAACCAGCGAGGCGCTGGCCCGCAGATCAGTAGCCATAACCCTGGCCCCGGCCAGCAAACCACCCCCCCTGACAATGGCGTTACGCCCCTCAATCCTGATGTGGGCTCCCATGCGGTTCAACTCGGCGACATGCATAAAACGATTTTCAAATATTGTCTCCTGAATCACCGACAGACCACCATTGGTCAGGGTCATCAAGGCCATTATCTGGGCCTGAAGATCGGTGGGAAAACCTGGATACGGCATGGTTTTTATGTCAACATTACTCAAATGCCCCCGGCGGCCCGCCAACAGCCAATTGTTCCCGACCTCTATCTCCATCCCGGCCCGCCGTAATTTGTCTAAGAGCATGGGAAGATGATCCGGACGGCAGTTGTTAATCCTTATTTCCCCGCCAGTGGCACCCACAGCGATGAGATAAGTGCCGGTCTCAATCCTGTCCGGAATAATAGCTGTGGCGGCGGGCCTTAATTCCTTCACCCCGTCAATGGCCAGCATATCACTGCCGCGTCCTTCTATCCTGGCTCCCATGCCGGTCAGCATATCAATGAGATTAGCGATCTCCGGCTCCCGCGCGGCATTCTTGATAACGGTACGCCCCTGGGCAAGAGTCGCAGCCATGAGAATATTCTCAGTGCCAGTAACAGAGGGAATATCAAAGCATATATCAGCTCCCTGGAGGCGGCCAGGGCTCTTGGCCTCCACATATCCCTCCCGCAGGGTAATGGTGGCCCCCATCTTTTCAAAGCCCTGCAGATGAAAATCAATGGGCCGGGCGCCAATGGCACAGCCGCCGGGCAGCGACACCCTGGCCACTCCGCAACGGGCCAGCAGCGGCCCTAAAACCAATACCGAGGCCCGCATGGTCTTGACCAAATCGTAAGAGGCCTCAAAATTATCTATCTTGTCAGCGCAAATCCGCCACTCACTCCCGGCATCCGGCTGGCATTCCAGACCAAAGGAGCGCAGAAGTTTGACAATAGTCCTCGTATCACGCAGATTGGGAACATTACTGATGACATGAGTACCGGCGCACAGCATGGTGGCGGCCAGCAGCGGCAAGGTAGCATTTTTGGCCCCGCTAATCCTTATCTCACCATGGAGGGGATGCCCCCCCTCAATAACTAATTTTTCCATTATAAAATCACCTCACCTGGGCCTGTAATACACGGGGCAAACCAGCATAATCCCGATGTACCATCACCTGCTCATACTTAGAGCTTTTGAAAAGCCCCAAGACATAATCTTCCTGATCATAACCAATCTCCATAAAAAACCAGCCGCCTGGAGATATAATTTCCGGCAGCCCGCTGGTTAAGCGCTTGATCTCTTCAATACCACCCTGACCGCCGTCTAAGGCGCCAGGAGGCTCATGGCGCAATTCCGGTTGCAGCTGCTCCATAACCTCAGCCGCCACATAAGGCGGATTGCTGGTAACGAGAGAGAAACGCCGGGTGCCACTAAAGGCGCTGTGCCAATCCGCCTGGATAAAATCAAGCCGCTCCGCCCTTAGGCGATGGGCATTTTCCCTGGCCTGCAACAAGGCCGAATGCCTCAAGTCAAGGGCCAGCCCCCGCATCCAGGGAAGCTCCATGGCCAGCGTAACGGCTATTATACCACTGCCGGTTCCCATATCTAAAAACAGCGGCGGCTGCGGCCCGGAAACTATGGGAGCGGCAAACTGCCGTAATACCTCTTCAATCAGAATCTCCGTCTCCGGCCGGGGAATAAGTACTGCCTCCGATACCGCAAATGAACGGCCCCAGAATTCCTGCTCGCCGATAATATAGGCCAAGGGCCGCCGACTGTGCAGGCGCTCGTCCATGGCCTGCATAATTAGAGAACTTACTGCTGCCGGAGGCTGACGGCGGGCCCGCAAAAAAATATCGCTACGCCCAAGACCGCTGAAATGGCCAATCATGAGTACCGCCTCGGCCTCGGCCTCAGGCGGCTCTATTCCACCCTCCACAAGGCGCTGGAGTACTGAATTATAAAGTTTAAGATAGGTCAAATTTACAAAAATCGTAACTATTCAGATATACTGTTTAAAAAAGTGACAGCAAGTACAACAGAGAATTACAACCAGATAAAGAGAGAGAGACTTATTGAATGTTTTTTAAGGCCTCAGCCTGATAATGAGAAATTAGAGGATCTATAATCTCATCCAGTTTACCCATCATTATATCATCAATTTTATAGATGGTAAGATTTATCCGATGGTCACTTACCCGGCCCTGCGGGAAATTATAGGTGCGGATTCGCTCACTACGATCGCCGCTCCCCACCTGGCTCTTGCGCTGGGCAGATATCTTGTCATGTCTTTCCTGCTCAAATTTATCCAACAGCCGGGCTCGTAAAACCCGCAGGGCGGACTCCTTGTTTTTGTGTTGAGATTTTTCGTCTTGACAGGTTACAATCATCCCGGTGGGCAGATGGGTAATCCGCACCGCTGAATCAGTGGTATTGACGCTTTGACCACCAGGCCCGGAAGAGCGAAAGATATCAAAGCGCAGTTCATCGGGGCGGATGTTCAACTCAACATCTTCGACCTCCGGCAGAACAGCCACGGTGACCGCTGAGGTATGAATGCGGCCCTGAGTCTCAGTTTCCGGCACCCTTTGCACCCGGTGTACTCCTGATTCGTATTTTAATTTACTGAAGACCTTTTTGCCCTTGATGAGGGCGATAATCTCTTTAAAACCACCAATACCAATGGGATTACTGCTTAAAATTTCAATTTTCCAGCCCTGGGCTTCGGCAAAACGAGAATACATCCGAAAGAGGTCTGCGGCAAAGAGCGCCGCCTCATCACCGCCGGTTCCAGCCCGGATCTCTAACAGAATATTCTTGGCATCATTGGGGTTGGGAGGCAGCAGCAATACCTTCAGGTCCTGCTCCATCTGCTGCCGTTTCTGATGAAGATCCGCAATGTCCTCCTTAATCATGGCCAGCATCTCGGCATCGCTCTCGGCCGCTAACATCTCCTCACTGGCCGCCAGCTCTTCACCAGCGCGGCGAAAGTCATGATACAGATCGTCCATCTTAACGACATGCGCATGTTCCCGCGCTATTTTCTGGTATTCATCCCGACGGCTCATCAGAGCCGGGTCAGAGAGACGGGACTCAAGTTCAAGCCGTTTGGTTGATAGATGCTCAAATTTAGCGAACATAGAAGTACCTTAAACGTATTGGCTCCAGTGAAGCTACCAACTACCCTGAAACAAAATAAGCATCACCGGCAAACCGATGATGCTTATAAAACCGTAACTATTCAGCGAGGGCTGCAAATTACCACCCTCAACTCGTAACCGTAAACCAGTAAGCGGTTAGTCTCAACAATTCCATATCAGCCGCCTAAAGACGGGTGACCAGCGGCCTGGACAAAATTATTTAATTATTTATTAGCCGCCTGAAAATGCTTGGCATATTTTTTCTTGAATTTCTCAACCCGGCCAGCGGTATCAACTAATTTTTGTTTACCAGTAAAAAAGGGGTGGCAGGCTGAACAAATTTCAACACTCATGGAGCTGTCAACGGAACCTAACTCTATCTTATTGCCACAGGCACAAGTGGCCACGATCTTATGGTAATCTGGGTGAATATCTTTTCTCATAACTTTCCTCTTGCGGATAAATTTTAGGGCTGCCCGTTATCAGCGGGGCATATCAACTGTAAACCGGTTATATTTACCTTGATTTAACGAATAAATCAACTTTTAAGCGTTCATCATCGCAAAAAAATCGGCATTGGTCTTGGTACCCTTCATCTTGCCTAACAGAAACTGCATGGCATCAGCAGAATTCATCTTGGAGAGAAGATTCCTTAAAATCCAGGATCGATTTAGTTCATCGGCTGACAACAGCAACTCCTCCTTTCTGGTTCCGGAACGGTTCAAATCAAAGGCGGGATACAGTCGTCGATCCGACAATTTACGATCTAGAACAATCTCCATATTACCGGTGCCCTTGAATTCCTCAAATATGACCTCATCCATCCGGCTGCCCGTATCAACAAGAGCGGTGGCGATGATAGTAAGACTGCCGCCCTCCTCAATATTCCTGGCCGCCCCGAAAAATCTCTTGGGCCGATGTAAGGCATTGGAATCGACCCCGCCGGAAAGAATCTTGCCGCTGGGCGGAACCACAGTATTATAGGCCCTGGCTAAACGGGTGATACTGTCCAAGAGGATAACCACATCTTTCTTGGCCTCTACCAGCCGCTTGGCCTTTTTAATGACCATCTCTGCCACCTGAATATGGCGTTGGGGTGGTTCGTCAAAGGTGGAGCTTACCACCTCGCCCTTGACGCTGCGGGACATATCAGTAACCTCCTCTGGACGCTCATCAATGAGCAGAACCAGCAGAATGGCCTCGGGGTGATTATGAGCGATACTGCTGGCAATATCCTTAATCAGCACGGTCTTGCCAGTACGGGGCGGCGCCACGATCAAACCACGCTGCCCCTTACCAATGGGCGACATTATATCCATGATCCGCATGGAATAATTATCGGGGGCAAACTCCAGGTTGAGACGTTCCTCAGGATGCAGAGGGGTCAGGTTGGTGAACAGAGTTTTCTCCCGATTTTTCTCCGGCAGATCAAAGTTCACCTCCTCAACCTTGAGCAGGGCAAAATAACGCTCACCAGACTTGGGGGAACGAATCTGACCGGCAATAGAATCACCGGTGCGGAGATTAAGACGCCTGATCTGAGAGGGCGAAACATAGATATCATCGGGGCCGGGCAGATAATTATAATCAGGAGCCCGCAAAAAGCCAAAGCCATCAGGAAGGATCTCTAAAACACCGTTGCCTCGATTATCACTGTCATCTTTCTCGGCCTTAGCGTCATGGGCCTTTAGTATTTCAAAAATCAGCTCCTGTTTACGAAGACTGCTATAGCCTTCTACTTTGTATTGCTTGGCCAAGTTGGTCAATTCGCTGATTTTTTTTAATTTTAGTTCCGCCAAATCCATAAAACAATCTCCTTAACGCATTAGAATAACAGTAAAATTAGGGCTAACAGTATAAAATATACCGGCATAAATCTATTTTGTTAAGCGCCGCCAGACCCCAAGGCCCGGCAAGACGCTGTATTAAAAGAACAAAAAAAACAAACTCTATCTGGGAGTTATAAAATTGGAATAATAAAGAGGGTAAACCGCGATTTTAATATTTAAGATATGATATATCAGATATGAGAAAAACAGGATATTTTTGACCTGTAACAGAAACAGGCTCACAAGTAACGATGGGCAGAGTATACATGAAATTACAATTCAGGAAAATAGGAAAAACTCATCATATCGAACCTGACCGCCGACAAGTTTTAGAATATCTTTATGACATTGCCACTATTGTGTCAAGCTCTTTTTGCAACTTTTTCAGTTGAATAACGGTTTCCGGCCATTTAGCGCTGTTGTCAATCACATAATCGGCCCATTGGCGCTTTCTCGCCAATGGGATCTGGCTCTTAATGGATAGGCGCGCCTCTTCCTCTGTCACCCCGTCCCTGACCCGCAGACGGCTGAGACAAACATCATCCGCGGCGCTGATTAAAATCACCTTATTAAAAAAGACCTGCCACCCCGCCTCAAAGAGCAGGGGGACTTCGATCAGCATGGGCCGCTGCTTAGAGGCGGGCATGGTGGCGACCCGCTCCCTGATTGCCGCTAACACCAGGGGATGAAGGCAACTCTCCACCCGGTGCCGCAGGCGGGTATCACTAAAAATCTCCCGGCGCAGCATCGGTTTATCAAGCTGGCCATTAGAGGAGAAAAAAGCCGAATCCAGCCAGACACGTAATTGCCGCCAGCCTTCCCCGTCCACCTCGATGAGTTCGGCCACCAGCTCATCAGCGTTAAGCCCCGTCAAACCGCCATGCTCCATCAACCAACGGCGTACTGAGCTCTTGCCGGAGGCGATTCCGCCGGTGAGTCCCACAATCCTCGGCGGAAAACAGTCCTCAGAGACACTCATCGTTACTCTCCCAGCCACCAAGACCTTCTATTACCGAGGCCATATCCGGCCACAGGGCGGCGGTAAAGGTAAGCGCCGCGCCATTCATCGGATGTTTAAAAGAAAGATGCCAGGCGTGCAGCATCTGCCGATTTATCCCCAGGGAGGAAAAAGATGATTTTTTATGACCGTAGAGAACGTCACCAGCCACCGGTGTCCCCTGATAGGCCATATGTACCCTTATCTGGTGGGTGCGTCCGGTACTTATCCGGACTTCAAGCAGACTAAAAGAGTCCTGAAAGACGCGCAGGGTGCGCCAACTGGTTACAGCCTCTCTGCCAGCCGTGGAGCGAACCGCCATCTTGCGGCGATGCACCGAATGGCGGCCGATAAGAGTATGCAGACGACCCTCCGGCGGCCGCACCCAGCCATCAATCAAAGCGAGATATATTTTTTTAATGGTCTTGGCCTTAAATTGCGCCACCAGGGCCTGGTGAGCAGCATCGTGCTTGGCTGCTATCATTACCCCCGAGGTATCCTTATCCAGCCGATGAACAATCCCCGGCCGTATTGCACCGTTAATCCCGGAAAGGTCAGCGCAATGATAAAGCAGGCCATGAACCAGGGTGCCGGTTTTATGACCGCAGGCGGGATGGACGACCACCCCCGGCGGTTTTGAGATAACGATAATATCATTATCCTCAAACAAAACTTCAAATGGAACAGGCTCGGGGACGAGGGCGATAGGCTCAGGGGCCGGAACCTGCAGGCTGATTTGCTCACCACTTCTCAGGCGATAGCCAGTCTTACGCCTCTTGTCATTTACAACCACCAGGCCCTTACGGACAAGATTCTGGAGCATTGACCTGGATGAACCGGGAATAAGCCCTTCACAACAGGTGGTTAAAAAGAGATCAAGACGCTGACCATCATGGCTGGCCTGAACGATAAATTCAAGTGTATTCTGGATGCGATGTTCTACCGGCACTAAGGAAGGGAAATAATCTGGGAAAAGTTGGCTTGACTGCCGCCTGTCGGATAAGGACAGACCTTAAGCGAAAATATGAGTGATACGCTCAGAGACGGCCTCTTCATTAATCTGATCGGCAATGGATATCTCTTTGACCAGCAGACTCTGAG
>JAJSAA010000210.1 GCA_024274995.1 Deltaproteobacteria bacterium | reverse complement strand
GTCACAATTTCCAGTTAGTCAAAAAAATGGCCGGGCCGGATACTGCGGTTCTATCCATGGTTAAGTCCGATGCCTATGGGCACGGCCTTGTGCCTGTTGCCGAGTCCCTGAGTGCCGCTGGTGCCGGTTATTTTGGGGTCGCCTCCCCCGAGGAGGGCGTATCGTTGCGGCGGGCCGGGATTAAGGGCACTATCCTTGTTCTCCTTGGCAGTATCGAAGCGGAGCTCTTAATTGATTATAATCTGACCCCGGTGGTCTTTGAGCTTGAGAATATCCGAGCCCTGTCGGCCGCGGCTGATAGGCGGGCGGCTCAAGTTGGGGTACATTTGAAGATGGATGTGGGAATGGGGCGTCTGGGGATTATGCCCATGGAGCTGCAGGCCTATGTCAGAGAGATTGAGAGTCTGCCTGGAGTATATTTAGACGGAATTATGGCTCATTTTCCTCTGGCTGACATCGAGCGCCAGGGAATAACCAGGGAGCAGGATGAACTCTTCCGCCGTCAGCTGGTCGAGTTGTCCATCGGCCGCCGGGTTATGTGTCATATTGCCAATTCTGCCGCCCTTATCCGTTTTGCCGATACTTATCATGATATGGTACGTCTCGGTATTGCCCTCTATGGTTACAGCCCGCTTGCTGACCCTCTGGAGCCCGCAGGGCTAAAGGCGGTCATGTCCTTTCAGAGCCGGGTGATTCAGCTCAAAGACGTTCCGGCCGGTTATGGCATAAGTTATGGCCATATATTCAAGACCAGGGTACCCTCACGCCTCGCTGTTCTGCCGCTGGGGTATGCCGATGGTTATTTACGTTCTCTGAGCGGCAGGGCCTCGGTGTTGATAAGAGGCCGCCGGGCACCGGTCAGGGGGCGGATATGTATGAACGCCTGTGTGGCGGATGTAACCGAAATTCCAGGGGTTGAAAATGGCAGTGAGGTGGTGATCATGGGGCGGCAGCAATGCGGTTCGGCAGAGGACGAAATTACTGCCGATGAGATAGCGTCCTGGATGGGTACCATTAATTACGAAGTTCTCTGCCTCTTTGGCAGTAATAATAAGCGGCGCTATAATTGACGTGACGGATTAGTAACTATTCAGCTGTACTCCAGGTTCGTCTGAACAGTTACACTTACGAGTTAAGGTTGATTTGCAGCCTTCGCTGAATAGTAGTTACATGGATTATTTATGATACGGAAACGTTTAAAAGAAGTTTTGGATCGCTGCTTTGCGGCTGGGGTTAAAGAGGGCATCTGGCCGGCCGAGGCCGCTGACTATACCATCGAGAAGCCAAAGCATGAGGGCCTGGGGGATTTTTCCACCAATCTGGCCATGGTGGCCGCCGGCCGAGTCCGGAAAAACCCCAGAGAGCTTGCCGGCCGTCTAAGGGAGATGCTGAACAAAGAATGTGATCTAATTGACAAAATAGAAATTGCCGGGCCGGGTTTTGTTAATTTTTTTCTCAAAAATGAGGTCTGGCAAGGGGTGCTGCCGGATATCTGCCGCCGGGATAAGGATTATGGGCCAGAGGCGGCGGGGGCCGGGAAAAAGGTGCTGGTGGAATTCGTTAGCGCCAATCCCACTGGGCCGCTCAGTATAGGCCACGGCCGTCAGGCGGTCTTGGGTGATGCCATCTGCCGACTCTTGTCGGCGGTGGGCTTTGAGGTCAGCAGGGAGTATTATTATAATGATGCCGGCCGCCAGATGCGGGTTTTAGCCGGTTCTCTCAGGGCCCGTTATCTTGAGCTTTCCGGTGTGCCTTGTGAACTGCCGGAGGACGGCTACCAGGGGGAATATATCTATGATATTGCCAGAGATCTGCTGTCTGAGGTTGGTGACAGTCTGCGAAACAGCGATGATCTGGCTCCCTTCCAGAAGAGGGCGGAACAGGCCATATTTAAGGATATAAACGGTACCCTGGAACGTCTGGGGATTAAGTTCGATAATTATTATAACGAGCATACCCTCTATGATGATGGTCATATTGATGATGTGGTGGCCAAATTACGGGCTCAGGGGCTGGTTTATGAAAAAGATGGGGCGGTCTGGTTTAAGACTACCAACTTCGGCCTGGAAAAGGATCGGGTAATTATCAAGAGCAGCGGCGAACCAACCTATCGGCTACCGGATATTGCCTATCATCGGGAGAAGTTCCGTCGGGGTTATGACTGGCTGGTGGATATATTTGGCGCTGATCATATCGCCACCGTACCTGATGTCATGGCGGGAATTAAGGCCCTGGGTTATGATCCGGATATGGTGACGGTGGTGCTGCACCAGTTTGTAACCCTGATGCGGGACGGCAAGCAGGTCAAGATGTCAACCCGCAAGGCCACCTTTGTCACCGTGGATGAGTTGTTGGATGAGGTGGGGGTTGATGTGGCCCGTTTCTTTTTTCTCATGCGCAAGGCCGATAGTCAGCTGGAATTTGATCTCGATCTGGCCACCCGGCAGAGTCAGGAAAATCCAGTTTATTATGTCCAATACGCCCACGCCCGTTTAACGAGCATTATGAAACAGGCGGTGGAGAATGGCGTGGCGGCAGGTGAATTGTCGGAGGCCCGTCTCGGCTTACTTGTGCAACCGGAGGAGTTGGAGCTTCTGCGAACAATGGCCGCTTACCCCGGTCTGGTACAGAAGGCTGCCGTAGATCTCGCTCCCCACCGTCTTGTTTTTTATCTGCAGGAATTGGCCGCCGCCTTCCATAGTTATTATAATAAGCATCGAATTATTTCAGCCGAGGAAGTTGAATTGAGCCGGGCTCGGCTTTGGCTGGCTCACGGCCTGCGGATTGTCCTCTATAACGGCCTGACTCTTATCGGAGTGCGGGCGCCGGAGGCTATGTAGGGGCGTAATGGCGGCTAAGAAGAAAAAAAAGCCGCTTATCCGCCTTGAGATGGGCTGGGGCGGTCTTTGCGGCTTTGCGGTTGTTGCTTTTTGCCTTCTCCTGTGGATGTTTATTTTTGGGATATGGACTGGTCAGTCGGTGCTGCATGGGCCATCGAGAGTGGCGGACAAGGTTGCCCGCCTGGGCCATAAAGCGGCGCGGCTGTTGGACAGCGGTGTGCGGCAGGCGGAAAAGCGGCCTTTGCGGCAAGTAAAAAAAACGGCCGCGGTACGGCGGGATAATGCAAGCTCATTTTATGCCTTGAGAGTTGCCGCCTTCCGTAAAGAGGACGGGGCAGAGCGGGCGGTTTTAGCATGGCGGGCCAGGCATTACGAGGCTTTTTACCTTAAACCCGGCCCGGATAGTAAATTATATATGGTTTATGTTGGTCATATTCCAGATTTAAGTGCGGCCAGAAAAAAGGCTACTGCCATTGAAGAAGAGGGAGGGGGCCGGGTGTTTATCAAGTTGTTGGCTGCCGACCGTCCGCAATATCCCTGACTGGGAAGAAGTAACAGCCTTGAATTTATGATTAGAGATGCCAGAGTACCCGATGTCAGGGCCATATATGATCTGCTGAATAAATTTTCAGACAAGGGCCAGCTCCTGGGGCGTTCGCTGAATTCCCTCTATGATAATCTCCGTGACTTCAAAATATGGGAGGCCCCGGATGGCAGTGGCGTCCTGGGGGCGGCTGCCGCCCTCCATGTCTGCTGGGGAGAACTGGCTGAGATTCGTTCCCTCGCTGTGGCTGAAGATTATCAGGGGCAGGGCCTGGGCCGGAGACTGGTTGAAAGCTGTCTCGCCGAGGTCGGGACATTGGGCATAGAACGAGTTTTTGCCTTGACCTATGAACCGGACTTTTTTATAAAAATGGGGTTTGAACTTATCCCCAGGGATGAATTGCCTCATAAGGTTTGGAGCGAATGCCTGCAATGCCCCAAGTATCCGGATTGCAATGAAACCGCCTTGATCTGGCGGGCAGATGGTAAAAAGCCGCCCGTGAGGCAGGGGCAGGCTCGGTTGTAGGGGGCGTATTGCTATACGCTCGGAGGAATTTGGAAATAGTGAGCTTGGGGCTAATTTCACGTTCTAAAAATCGAGATTCCGCCTTTAAAAAAAATGGGAGTGAAATTTTCATGCTAAGCAATGTGCTAACCAAAGTTTTTGGCAGCAAGAATGAACGAATTTTAAAGAAACTAAGGCCGGTTGTTGAGCAGATTAACAGCTTTGAGCCGGAAATTCAGAAATTGGATGATGCCGGTCTCAGAGCCAAAACTGTTGAATTCCGCGAGCGTCTAACCAAGGGCGAGCCCCTGGATGATCTGTTGCCGGAAGCCTTTGCCGCAGTCAGGGAGGCTGGCCGCCGGGTTCTTGATATGCGGGCCTATGATGTCCAGCTGGTTGGCGCTATAATCCTCCACCAGGGATGTATCACCGAGATGAAGACTGGTGAGGGCAAGACCCTGGTGGCGACTATGCCAATTTATCTGAATGCCCTTTCCGGCAAGGGGGCGCATGTAGTGACGGTGAACGATTATCTGGCTCGTCGTGATGCCGAGTGGATGGGTGAGGTTTATCGCTTTCTCGGCATGACCGTGGGCTCCATTGTCCACGATATGGATGATGATGCCCGGCGCGCGGCCTATAATTCTGATATAACCTATGGCACCAACAACGAATTTGGCTTTGATTATCTGCGTGATAACATGAAGTTTGATGTGGGTGATTTTTGCCAGCGGGAGCTTAATTACGCCATTGTCGATGAGGTCGACAGTATCCTCATTGACGAGGCCCGGACGCCGCTTATTATCTCCGGCCCCTCGGAGTTATCTACCGGTCTGTATAATGAGGTCAATAAGATTATGCCCCGCTTTAAGGCCGAGGAGCATTACACGGTTGACGAGAAAGACCGCCAGGCCTCATTTACTGAGGAGGGCATTGCCTTGGCCGAGGAGATACTTCAGGTGAGTAATCTCTATGAACCCAAGAATATTGATTACCTCCATCATCTCAATCAGTCCCTTAAGGCCCATGCCCTGTTCAAACGGGATGTGGATTATATTGTTAAAGATGGTGAGGTGGTTATTGTTGATTAATTCACTGGCCGTTCTATGCCGGGCCGCCGGTTCAGTGACGGTCTGCATCAGGCCCTGGAGGCCAAGGAAGGGGTTAAGGTGGAGCAGGAGAATCAGACCTTGGCCTCCATTACCTTCCAGAATTTTTTCCGGATGTACGAAAAACTGGCTGGCATGACCGGCACCGCCGATACCGAAGCGGCGGAATTTAAAACGATATATAAATTGGATGTGGTCATAATCCCCACCTTTAAGCCGGTGACGAGAGACGATTACGCCGATGTCGTCTATAAAAACGCGGCGGCTAAATATCGGGCGGTGGTCAGAGAAATTAAGGAGATGCACGACAAGGGCCGCCCGGTTCTCGTGGGAACGATTAATATTGATATATCCGAGCATCTTTCCAACATGCTGAAAAAAGAAAATATCCCCCATGAGGTTTTAAACGCCAAATATCATGAGCGGGAGGCCGAGATTATCGCTGAGGCGGGCCAGAGGGGCAGGGTTACCATTGCTACCAATATGGCGGGCCGGGGTACTGATATCAAGCTGGGCGAGGGGGTTGCCGGGTTGGGCGGTCTGCACATTCTTGCTACCAGTCGTCATGAGTCACGCCGGATTGATAATCAGCTTCGGGGGCGCTCCGGGCGGCAGGGCGATGCCGGCTCCTCAAGATTCTATCTATCCCTTGAGGATGATCTGCTGCGCATCTTCGGTTCCGACCGCATATCCGGGATCATGGAGCGTCTGGGGATGGAAGAGGACGAGCCCATTGAGCATTCTATGATTACCAAGGCCATTGAGAACGCCCAGCGTAAGGTGGAGGGCCATAACTTCGATATTCGTAAGCATCTGTTGGAATATGACGATGTAATGAATAAACAGCGGGAGATTATTTATACCCAGCGGCGTACTGTTCTGCAGGGTGAAGATATCAAGGGCATGATCCAGGAGATGGTCACCGATGCCGCTGCGGCCATAGCCGCTGAGACTATTAATGATCATATCCCGGCGGAGGATTGGGACTGGAAGTCGGTTGCTGACCGGATGCGGGATATGTTTGGGGCCGAAGTTGATATAACTGAGGATGAGCGGCTGGCGATGGACGGCGAAGCCCTGACCGAGCGTCTGCGTCAGGAGGCAATTAAGGCCTATGAGGCCCGTGAACTGGAGGTCGGCAGCGAGAATATGCGTCATCTCGAACGTATGGTTTTGCTACAGGTGGTTGATTCGCATTGGAAGGATCATCTCCTCAACATGGATCACCTGAAGGAGGGCATTGGCCTGCGGGGCTATGGCCAGAAGAACCCCCTGGATGAATATAAGCGGGAGGGGTATGAGATGTTTGTTGACTTGATGGAATCCATCAAGCAGCAGACCGTCTCCACCATGTTTATGGTTCGTCTGGTTTCCGAGGAAGAGATAGAGGCCTTGGAACAACAGCGGCGGGCCGAGCAGGAGGCAATGGAGATGAGACGTAATGATGAGGAGGCCGTGGTTCAAAAGCCCATGGTGCGTCAGGGAGATAAGATTGGCCGTAATGCCCCCTGCCCCTGTGGCAGCGGCAAAAAATATAAGCGTTGTTGCGGTAAGTCAAAATGATACCGGACAGCCGGGTTAATGGCTTTGAATTTGCCGCGTGCCGAGCTGGGTTGCGGGGCAAAGATAAGCTGGATGTGGGACTCATCGCCTGTCGGCAGCCGGCGGCCGCCGCCGCTGTGTTTACCACGAATCTGGTGCAGGCGGCACCGGTTATTCTGGGACGGGAACGGATAAAGAGCGGGCGGCTGCAGGCCGTTTTGGTCAATTCTGCCATTGCCAATGCCTGTACCGGGGATGAGGGGCTGGCCAATGCCAAACGCTGTGCCGCCTTAACTGCCCGGGCCCTTGATATTGATGAGGAGATGGCGTTAGTGTCCTCCACCGGGGTTATTGGTGAGCAATTGGAAATGGCGCGTTTTGAGGCCGTTATCCCTGAGCTGGCGGTTAGCCTTTCTCGCTCTGCTCTGCCGGAGGTGGCGCGGGCGGTTATGACCACCGATACGGTGCCGAAAATCGCCGGGCGTCAGTTTCGGCTCAAGTTAGATGGGCCGGAGGTTAAAATAAGCGGGATTGCCAAGGGGGCCGGAATGATTATGCCCAATATGGCGACCATGCTGAGTTTTATTATGACCGATGCCAATATAAGCCCGGTCTTATTGCGGGATATGCTGTCCGGGGCGGTGGAGCAGTCCTTCAACCGGATAACGGTGGACGGCGATACCTCCACCAATGATACGGTTATCATCATGGCCAGCGGCCAGAGCGGGGGCCGTGAAATTAATAATCTTAACAGCCCCGAGGCTGCGGCCTTTGCCGGGATGCTGCATGAAGTTACCCGTGATCTGGCCTTGCAGATTGTCGCTGATGGTGAGGGGGCGACTAAGCTGGTGACGATTCGGGTTCGTGGGGCACTAACTGACGCCGAGGCGGAACTGGTGGTCCGGACAGTAGCTGATTCTGCTCTGGTAAAGACGGCGTTTTTTGGTTCAGATCCTAACTGGGGCCGGATAATGGCGGCCCTGGGGCGTTCAGGGGCTGCCTTTAATCCGGCCAAGGTGGTAATATCAGTCGGTGATAACGAGTTGGTAAAAGACGGGCATTTATTGTCGGCGACTGCCGAGCGCTCTGCGGCCCGGATTATGGCGCAAAAGGAATTCTCTCTGACCATTGATCTAAGAGCTGGGGAAGCCCAGGCTGAGATCTACACCTGTGATTTGTCGCTTGATTACGTGCGGATCAACGCTGATTATCGTACCTGATTGAACCGCTCTACTCGACTAAACTGAGAACATCAGCGCTTACCTCGCTCATTTATGGTTTCTTGAGTAGCATAAGTACGCTGCGAAACCATAAATAAACAGGTAAGTGTAAACTCCGAATCTGAAGCACATCTAAGCAGTTACAGCTCAGAGTTTAGGGCAATTTACAGTCATACCTAAATAGTTACCGATATTTTAACTATTTGTGAATAAATGTGGTTTTTTGCACAAAAAAAGGCCGTAACTCATAAAAGAGTTACGGCCTTTGCATATAAATGGTGCCGAAGAGAGGAATCGAACCTCCACAGGAATACTCCCACTAGACCCTGAACCTAGCGCGTCTACCAGTTCCGCCACTTCGGCATTGAAGATGGAGCCAATTTAGTTTTTTCTGCTTATTTGTCAAGTTAATTTATCATGTCTTGCTAAAAAAACGTAACTCCAGGCCGGGGTATTGGCAAAAAGCCCTTTCTTTAACGACCATTTGGTTGTAATCTAGCAAATTCCCGACTAATCTCAACAAAAGCTGTAAACGTGCAAATATATACTGACCTGCAAGATATTAAACACCCCTTGCCCCGCCCTTTTGTCACCATCGGCAATTTTGACGGTGTTCATCTTGGCCACCAACAGTTATTTAAGGCGGTGGTTGATAAAGCCAAACGCAATAAAGGCACCAGCGTTGCCATTACCTTTGCCCCTCATCCGTTAAAGGTAGTACGGCCGGATATCGGGATTAAATTAATTTCTACCTGCGACCAGAAACGGGAGCTTATCGCCCATGCCAATATAGATGTTTTAATTATCATCCCCTTTACCAAGCCCTTTGCGGCCATTGCCGCCCAGGATTTTGTGGATGAAGCCCTCATCAAGAGTATTGGTGTCGAGGAGTTGGTGGTTGGCTATGATTACGCCCTGGGCCGGGGCAGAGAGGGCGATATCGCCTTCCTCCGGGAGCAGGGTAAAAAAAAGCATTTCGCGGTTTCGGTAATAGAGGCCATCTATGTTGACGGTATGCTGGTTAGCAGTACCAAGGTCAGAGAATTGGTGAGCCAGGGGCGAATGCGGGATGTGAGGAAACTTTTGGGCCGTTTTTACCAAATCCGGGGTGAAGTTCAAAAGGGCCAGCAGCGGGGCGGCAGATTGTTGGGTTTCCCCACCGCCAATCTCCATATCGCCGCCGACGACCTCTGCCCAAAGCATGGGGTCTATGTCACCCAGGTCTTCTATGATGCCAAGTGTTACGGCGGTGTCTTGAATATTGGCTATAATCCCACCTTTCACGGTCGGAAGATATCCGCCGAGACCCATATTTTTGATTTTAATCAGGATATATATGGTAAAGATATCAAAATAAACCTGTTGCAATATTTACGGGGGGAACGTAAATTTTCCGGCCCGACGGCCTTAGCTGATCAGATAGGTCAGGATATTGAACAGGCCAGAGGGGTATTATTCAAGGCCCAGCAGGATCATCTTCTCAGCTACACTACTGATTCTGTAACTATCGGCGTGTAACTCCAGTCCCGACTCGCAGTTTTACCT
The DNA here is from genome assembly GCA_024274995.1 of Deltaproteobacteria bacterium. Taxonomy (GTDB): domain Bacteria; phylum Desulfobacterota; class Desulfobulbia; order Desulfobulbales; family VMSU01; genus JAADIV01. Next base: position 7,217 of record JAJSAA010000210.1, on the reverse strand, counting down.
CTTTCCTTTTTTTATTTCGCAATCCCGCCTTTCGTGGTAATGCTTAACCCATGATTGACGATCGGCGTTTTACAGATTTTCTGCATAATGACTATCATGGTCATATATTAAACGACGACTATTCGGATGCTCTGAAAATACATGTCCGAAAGACCATCGCCCGTTTTATAGATTTAGAGCTGATGGGCCTCTCCGCCATTCCCTATATTGCCGCCTGGCACATAGATGAAGCCCACCATATATGGTACGAATACAGCGGTTTCCGCCTCTCCGCCCTGTTACAATGTGCCCCCCCGGAGACGGCCAAAATGCTGCGCTGTTGCATTATTGACCGCTGCACATATCCGCCCCCCCAGACCGAGGATCATATAACACCCGAGATAATCGACCGCCGTCTGCTTATTAACGCGCGCTGGCGCATACGCGGCCAGGTCAGGCAACGGGGTATGGCAGAGGCCATCTATAAAATAGCCCCGCCGGAGGCCGCGCCATTCTGGCTCAAAGATCAGGCCACCATTGAGACTCACGATAACGATCAGATCTGCCTGTCACTCGGCCTCCTGTTTGTGGTCACCAAGGAGATGCGGGTTGAAGAAGAGCTACGACAGGCAAAAGAAGAATTACGCCTGCATCGGGATCACCTTGAATCCCTGGTGGAACAAAGAACCGCTGAACTCAAAAAGGCCCAGCTGGAAATTGTTTATCGCCTGGCCCGAGCGGCAGAATTCCGCGATAAATGGACAGGGCTCCATATAAATAAAATCAGCCGCTATTGCGCTATCATCGGCCGGGGAAGCGGGATCAGCAGTTACAAAAATACCCTGCTGTTCCAGGCCGCGCCCATGCATGATATTGGCAAAATAGGTATCTCCGATCAGATTCTCTTAAAGCCCAGCCGCTTAACAACTAATGAGTTTAAACTCATGCAAAACCACAGTCGTATTGGGGCGCAATTATTATCCGGTTACGATTCAGAACTTTTGCGGGTGGCCAAAAATATCGCCCTCACTCATCATGAGAAATGGGACGGCAGCGGCTACCCGTGCGGCCTGCATGGCAAAAATATTCCTTTAGCCGGGCGCATAACCGCCATTTGTGACGTCTTTGATGCCCTTACATCATCCCGGCCGTACAAAAAACCCTGGTCTTTCAAACAGGCGGTAATGGAAATAAAAAATGGTGCCGGCAGTCATTTTGATCCACGCCTCATTAAAATATTCCTTGACCGTGCCCCCCAGATCAAAGAAATTTACAATTTTAATGCAAAACGATAGGGGCTGCTTAAAATATTTTTTTTATTTTAACCCTTTTTATTTTTCAAACAATGTATATCATTACTGATAAGGTTGTTGAGAGTTTCAACAAACCCCTGCTAAGGAGCCGGCGGCCGCCCTCCCCCTCTTTTCTCCTTTCTAATGGCCTCTGTGCTCCTTAGCTTTTTTTTTTTTGGATATTTCAGTACGCTGCTTCTTGTTTTTCCTTTTATTTCTGTTCAGCCATCATTTTTTTTGACAAATATTGCCAGACTATGCTGTAATATAAAACTGTAACTATTTAGTTACAGGTGCCAGTTTAGGGCAGTTTATCTGCTTTGGCTGAATAGGATTAATAAACTATAAATTCATAATTTCTTTAAGATAATTTATTAGTCGTTTCATTCAATAAATCATCATACAAGTTACAAATATTGTAACTATTCAGGTGTGACTGTAAATTGCCCTAAACACCGAGCTGTAACTGCTTAGATGTGCTTCTGATCGGGAGTCTTCGCTTACCTTGTTATTTATGGTTTCGCAGCGTATTTGTGCTACTCAAGAAGCCATAAATGGGCAAATATGGAGTGCAGCTAAACAGTTACTAAATATTATTAAAATGTATGGAGGTAAAAAAAATGAAAATGGTCGACATCAAGAGAATCGCCAAACGGGTAGGCTGTAAAACAGGACGTCTCAAGAAGGCGGATTTAATTAAAAAAATTCAGGAAGCGGAAGGTAATTTCCCCTGCTTCCAGACCGCTGGTGATTCCTGTAATCAGGAAAGCTGCTCCTGGCGTGACGACTGCCTTAGTAGCTGAACCGTTAGCTCCATTTTTTCATTTTTAGAGTTTGTAAGGAAAGGTCTTAAAACCTGAAAGGATATTTATGTCTCAATGGTATCTCAGTTATAGCGGTAAGAAAATCGGTCCCATGGATCTTAATCAGGCCCGGGCAGAGGCCCGCCGTAACCCAAACGGTCATGCCTGGCATCCCGGCCTAGTGGAATGGGTACCGATCAAAAGTATCGACGAATTGATGACGGTTAGTGATGCGGCCGGGCCGCCGCCCTTTAAAGGCCGCTGCACTACCGCCGATGAAATTGACTATAAGATATTTGGCGCCGAGATGCAGTTTGTGGAAGTTGAGTTGGATCCTGGTGAATCGGCAGTTTCAGAGGCTGGAGCCATGATGTACAAGGATGATTCCATTCAGATGGAAACCATATTTGGTGATGGCTCTCAGACTCAGAAAGGCTTCATGGGTAAGCTGCTCGGAGCCGGTAAAAGGCTTTTGACCGGTGAGAGTCTTTTTATGACCGCCTTTACCCATGGCGGTCATGGCAAGGCCCATGTCGCCTTTGGGGCTCCATATCCCGGTAATATTATCCCCATTTCTCTGTCGGATATGGGTGGCTGCCTGATCTGTCAGAAAGATGCCTTTCTCTGCGCCGCCAAGGGCGTTTCCATCGGTATTTATCTACAGCAGAAGATTATGACCGGGCTCTTCGGCGGGGAAGGTTTTATCATGGAAAAGTTGGAAGGCGACGGGATGATTTTTATTCATGCCGGCGGCACCGTCATTAAGAGAATGCTTGCCGCTGGCGAGCGTATACAGGTGGATACCGGCTGCGTGGTAGCTATAGAACCGGCGGTTAAGTTTGATATTCAGCAGGCCGGTAATATCAAGAGCGCCCTCTTTGGCGGCGAGGGCTTCTTCTTTACTAATCTGGAAGGCCCCGGCCGGGTCTGGCTTCAGTCCCTGCCCTTCTCCCGCCTCGCCGGCCGCATGCTGGCCGCTGCGCCGGTTAATGGCGGCAGCCGGGGGGAAGGCTCGATATTAGGCGGCCTGGGAAATTTCATTAACGGTGACAATAGTTATTAAAAGAATTAGCGTAACTGTCCAGCGAGGGTTGTAAGTTGCTCTCAACTCGTAACTGTAACTGCTCAGGTAAGCGCAGACTTCGAGATGGGGTACAGCTGAGTTACATTTAAAGGAACATCATGAGGACCTTTGTCATTGGCGATATTCACGGTTGTCATCAAATCCTTATGGCCCTGTTGGCCAAAATTAACCCTATCTCTGGTCAGGATACCCTGGTCTTTCTCGGTGACTACATTGACCGGGGGCCGGAATCCCGGCAGGTCGTGGAAACGGTTATCAGTCTTGTGAGCCGCTTTAAGAGGGTAATTACCCTTATGGGTAATCATGAGGAGATGTTTAATAATTATCTCGAAGGCGTGGGGCGGGATATTTATCTGCAGACCGGTGGGCGGCAGACCATTGCCAGCTATGGCGGAGAAGCGGCAATCGCGGCCGGAGGATTACCGGCCGGGCATCAACGTTTTTTCCGGGAGCTGGATCTCTATTGGCAGGATGATAAATATATCTATGTTCATGCCGGAGTGCAGCGCGGTGTTCACCTAAGTATGCAGAACCGGGACTGGCTGCTTTGGAGCCGGGAGCAGGGGCATGATTCCGGCCTGGGCAAGACAGTAGTTTACGGCCACACTGCCCATTCCAAACCATGTATCACTGAAGGGGCGATTGGTATTGACACCGGTGCGGTATATGGTGGCAGGCTGACCTGTCTCATTCTGCCGGATGTGGAGTTTGTCTCTGTCCCCGGCCGGAAGTATTGGTCCCCTTAGATTTTCAGCATGCGGTTCAGAGCCAGGCTGGCCAGAGCGGCGGTTTCTTTGTCCACCTTGATCTGGTTTACGATACGGCCGGCGGTTAGATTATCCAGCACCCACAGGAGATGGGCAGGATCAATACGGTACATGGTAGAACATTTACATTCCACCGGTGAGAGAGAACGGATGCGTTTATCCGGGAATTGGGCCGTCAGGCGCTTTACCAGGTTGATTTCGGTGCCCACCGCCCAACTGCTGCTGGCTGGGGCCTCGCTCACGGCCTTGATAATCATCTCCGTGGAGCCCTGGAGGTCGGCAGCTTCCACCACCTCGCGGCGGCATTCCGGATGGACGATAATTTTCACCTCGGGGTCGGCCTGGCGGGTGCTGGCAATCTGGGCGGCGGAAAACTGCATGTGAACCGTGCAGTAACCGTCCCAGAGGATTATTCTGGCCCTTTCGAGCTGCTTCCGGCTGTTGCCGCCCAGTATCTCTCCCCGCCGCCAGATAACAACCTCGTCGGCGGGGATACCGGCGGCCTGGGCCGAGTTGCGGCCGAGATGTTCATCGGGGCAGAAAAAGACCCTCTCCCCATGCTCCAAGGCCCAGTTTAATACCCGCCCGGCATTGGATGAGGTACAGACTGAGCCGCCTTGTTCTCCGACAAAGGCCTTGAGGCTGGCCGAGGAATTGACATAGGTTATGGGGATAAGCCGGTCGGTGTTCATTAAGGGAGCCAGCTCACGCCAAAGACCCTTTACCTCGCCGCTGGTGGCCATATCCGCCATGGAGCAGCCGGCGGTCAGGTCAGGCAGAATAACAATCTGCTCATCATCGGTGAGAATATCGGCCGATTCGGCCATGAAATGCACCCCGCAGAAGATTATATAGCGCTTGCCGGCTACCTGGGCTGCGTTATGGGCCAGTTTCAGTGAATCTCCGGTGTAGTCGGCGAATTGGAATATGTCGTCCTGCTGATAATGATGGCAGAGCAGCAGCAGATCCTGGCCTAATTCTTTCTTACGGGCTGCGATTCGTTGTAGAACTACCTCTTTTTTTAGCTTATGATAATCAGCAATATTAATTTCTTTTACATTTTTCATAGTTTGTCAGTCGCAAGTATAATAAATAAGGCCCGTTGCGGGGGGAATCCGCAGCGGGCCTTAAATGTAATTTAAGAATGTTTTTATGTACAGTAAATTATATTTTCAAGCCTAATCGGCCCGTACCCAGGTGGCGCAAGGTCCCTTGTCGCCTTCGGCTTCGCCGAATTTTACCGCGTCGCCCTCATTGATTTTTTCAATGGACATATCCTTTAGGGCATTTTCATGAAAATAAATTTCGCGGCCGTCAGTGGTGGCAATGAAACCATATGATTCGTAAGGTACTACCTTTTTTATTACCCCCTCCTGGTTGTTGGGCAAAGAGGCGTCTACTTTGTTGGTCTGCCGCCTTTTACGCTGCAGCTCCTTGAGTTGTAGGCCCAGAGTGTCAAAGGCGTCACCCAGCATGGCGCGAATCTTATCGCCCTTGCGCTTAACCACTACGGTATCATTCGGGACGGAGGCCACTAACTGTAACTCGTACCCCCCCTCTTTATGGTGTTTCGCATCTGCAACGGTTATCCGGAGATTATGCAACAAACCGGGATGATGCCTGTCAAGTCTCTCCTTTTCGGTATTAATTTTTTCCTGCCAAGATTTTCTGATTTCAAGATTGCGGCCTTCTACCTGTAGCTCCATAGAAATCCTCCATTTTTGTCTGAAAGTCCTTAATTGTCTGCAACAGCATAAGTGAAGCATGGGACTTTCATTGTTCTTTGGGCTGACCGATATGGCGCAGCCGGGTTGTTTAATTGTTGTCGATAGCCAAAAGTTGTCGGAAAGAAAATAATACCTTATTCTGGATTATCCAGCCAGGGCGGATAAATTAATTACGCCGAAGAGTTACCTGAATGGCTATTTCCCCCATATCACTTATTGGTAAGCGCTCAACAAACTACACTCTTGACTTTATAACATCTCGAAATGTAGCGGTACGACTAAGATCGTATGCGAGCGTTTCAGGGTGTTCATGGAGCGCTTACACTTATTGTACCATAAAGTTTGATGGCTTATAAAACAAATTAGGTAACTATCCAGCCCAATGTTTGATGGCCCTCAGCTAAAACGCCTGAGCAGATCCTGTTGCCGGAAAAGAGAGTTGCGGATTATATCGTCGCTGATTCCGCCGGTCTTTCTGGCTTTTTCCAGCTCACACAGGGCCGTTCGCACCTTATCGTGATCATGGCAGATTAATAAAAGATCGGCTCCGGCCAGCAGGGCTTGGAGAACGGCCTTGGGGAAGGGCATGAACAGCTCAATGGCACCCATCTCTAAATCATCGGTAATGATTAAACCCTCATAGCCGCATTCCTCTCTGATAAGCTCTCCAACTACCTTGGCTGACAGGGTGCCGGGCACTTGGGGGGCTATGGCGTTATAAACAGCATGTGAGGTCATGAAGGCGGCGGTGCCGATCGCCGCCGCCAGCCGGAAGGGAGCCAGCCCCTCTTCTTTGAAATAGGAGAGCGGCAGGTCAACTTCCGGCAGTTCCTTATGGGGGTCAAGAGTTGCCGCGCCCAGGCCGGGAAAGTGCTTGGCACAGGCCGCTACTCCGGCGCCTTGCAGGCCGGTAATCAGCAGATGCCCCAGTTCGGTAACCTGTCGCACATCTCCGCCGAGGGAACGCTCTTCCATGAACAGGTTCTGATCGGCGGGGCAGATATCCAATACCGGTGCCAGGTTCATGTTGATCCCGACTTCTCGGAGTTCTCTGGCGCAGGTGGCGGCATATTCCGCCAGGAGCTTTTTGTGATTCGGAGCGCCTGACAGCTGATGCATGGCTGGGAACTGGGTAAAGGGCTTGGGCAGCCGGGCAACCGGGCCGCCCTCCTGGTCGATTGAGATCAGGGGCCGGGGCAGGCCGCGTTGCCGGCAGGCCTCATGCAGGGCGGCGCAAAGAGTTTGCAGCTGCTGTTTGTTCTTGACGTTCCGCCGAAAGATAATAAAATTATGGATACTGTGTTCATCTATGAGCTGCCGGGTGGAGTTATCCAGCTCTGTCTCTGGGAGGCCAATCATGAAAAGATGACCGCCGGCAAGTTCTTGCGAGTTGTTATGAGGCATGATTCTGGCCCTCAAGGTCTTGGTAAGCGGCCGGGTCGGGGTATCCGGCCTCGGCAAAGCCCTTGAGACGCAAGAGACAGGCGTCACAGGCCCCGCAGCCCCGGCCGTCATCATCCGGGTCGTAGCAGCTGTGGGTGCGGCTGTAGTCAACTCCAAGCTCT
>JAJSAA010000209.1 GCA_024274995.1 Deltaproteobacteria bacterium | reverse complement strand
GCAGACTATCGCCTTGATGCTGGCGGTTCTTGAACAGAGCCAGGCCGCGGTAATTCTTGGTGAATTGAAGGAAGATCAACGCATAGAGGTTATTATGCGGATGAGTGAACTGGATAAGGTCAGTCCTGAAATTCTGGTGGAAATCGACCGGGTATTACAGGAGGAGCTGTTATCGGTGGAGGGCATGGAGGGCCAGCGTCTCGGCGGGGTTGAGGCGGTGGCTGAGATTCTGAACAACGCCGACCGCGGCCTGGAGGCCTCTATTTTAGAAGGGGTTGAAGAGCAGAAGGAGGAACTGGCCGAAGAGATCCGCAAATTGATGTTTGTTTTTGAGGATCTCATCGGGGTGGATGACCGCGGGATTATGGCAATTCTTAAGGAGGTCAGTACCGATGACTTAAAACTGGCCTTAAAAACCGCCTCCGAAGATTTAAAGGAGAAGGTATTTAAGAATATGTCACAGCGGGCCGTGGAGATGCTGAAAGAGGATATGGAAATCATGGGGCCGACCCGTCTGAAGGATGTTGAATCGGCTCAGCAGGCCATTTTGAAAATAGCCAAACGTCTCGAGCAGGAGGGTAAGGTTCAATTATCAGGCGGTGGCGGAGGGGATGATGAATTTGTCTAAGGTAATTAAAACCGGTCCCCCAGGGACGGTGGCCCCGGATATATTAACCAGCAGACCGGGGCTGGCCGATCTCGAACAGGAAAAATTCCAGAGTTTTGATTCTCTATGGCGTGATGAACGGCAGGAGATTGTTGATGCCATGACCATTCTGGGCCGGGAACGGGAGGAAACAAAAAAACGCTGTGCCGCTATGATAGCCGAGACCCAGGGCCGGGTTGCCGAGCTTGAGAAGGAAGCTCGCAACAAGGGGTTTGCCGCTGGTCGTGAGGAGGCTATGGAGGCCGGTAAGGTGGAGCTGCACCGTAAATCAGGCCAGATTGATGAGTTACTGTGTTTGATTTCAGAGGAACGCCGTCAGTTGTACGCCGAATATCAGAAGGGGGTCGAACTCATCGTTCAGGCGCTCCTGGAGAGGATTTTATTTCACGAGGTCTCGGTTAATCAGCGGGTGATTGTAGCCTGCCTCAAGGCGGCTCTGGGGTATGTTGTTGAAAATTCCAATGTTACCGTCCATCTGCACCCCAACGACCTGGAACGTTTGAAGGAATCCGGGCTTGACGACCCGGAATTACTGGTGCGGGTCAAAAATCTGGAGATGGTGGACGATCCGCTGATCAGCGAAGGCGGCTGTCTGCTGGAAACCGATTTTGGCGAGGTAGATGCCACCCTGGAACTTCGCAAGAATAAGCTGGCCAAGGCCATCGGGGTTATGTTTCAATATGCCGTTGACCATGAGCAGGATGAGTCGCCGGCAGCTGTTGATTGAGTCGCCATGGATATTGACCGTAGTCTTAAAATTGCCGCAGATACTGAATTTATTGAGGTGCGCGGCCGGGTAAGCCAGGTTATCGGCATGGTCGTTGAGAGCCTTGGGCCGGGCATTTCTGTAGGCAGCATTTGCGAGATCAGTACCTTCCGTGGTCGTGAGGCGGTTCCAGCCGAGGTGGTAGGATTCCGTCAGGGTAAGGTGCTGCTCATGCCTCTTGGCGAGATGCGGGGGGTGGAGCCGGGCAGCGTCATTCGGCAGGTGGGCGGTCAGGCCCGGGTGCCGGTCTCAGAGGCCATGTTAGGCCGGGTAATTGACGGACTTGGCAGACCCATAGACGGCAAGGGGCCGTTGTTGGCAACTGGTTACTACCCTCTTTATGCTGAGCCTTTAAACCCCATGACGAGGGAGCGGGTAAAAGAACCGGTGGATGTCGGGGTTCGGGTATTAAACGGCCTGCTTACCCTGGGCAAGGGCCAGAGAATTGGAATTATGGCCGGTTCCGGAGTGGGGAAAAGTACGCTCCTCGGCATGATCGCCCGCCACACGGCGGCAGATATAAGTGTCATCGCCTTGATCGGCGAGCGGGGCCGAGAGCTGAAGGATTTTATTGAACGTGATCTGGGGCCGACCGGCCTGGCCCGTTCGGTGGTGGTGGTGGCCACCTCGGATCAGCCGCCTCTCGTGCGGATGCGCGGGGCCTATCTCGCCACCTCCATCGCTGAATATTTTCGCGATCAGGGCCGGGATGTGGTTATGATGATGGATTCAGTAACCCGCTTTGCCATGTCGAGCCGTGAGGTGGGCCTGGCCATTGGTGAGCCTCCCACCTCAAGGGGTTATACGCCCTCGGTATTTTCGCAGTTACCAAAACTACTGGAACGGGCCGGAACCTGCGAGGGGAAGGGCAGTATAACCGGCCTTTATACGGTGCTGGTGGAGGGTGATGATATGAATGAGCCCATAGCCGATGCCGTGCGCTCCATTGTTGATGGTCATGTGGTGCTGAGCCGTGACCTGGCGGCGCAGGGCCATTATCCGGCCATTGATATTCTATCCAGCATCAGCCGTTGCATGCCCGATGTTATGGACAGGGATTATATGATTAAGGCCCGTAAGTTTCTGGAAATTATGGCAGTCTATAGAAAATCAGAGGATCTGATTAATATCGGGGCCTATGCCAAGGGGAGTAATCCCAAAATTGATGAGGCCATCAATATGATTGATGACTTAAACGGTTATCTCTGTCAACAGGTAGATGAAACATCCTCGCTCACCGATAGTGTTGATGCCCTCGCGGCCCTAATAAATTAGGCGGACGATGGCCTATCATTATAAATTAGAAACCCTGCTCAATGTTCGTCGTAATATAGAGGAACAGGCGCAGTCAAAATTGGCCCGCGAGCTCTATGTTATGGAAAATCACAAGGCTTATCTAATTGAATTGCAGACCAAAAGGTTAGAGGCAGTGGAAGCCTTGAATCGTTACAAACAGGGCACCATGGCTGCGGCCATGTACTCTTTTTACGTGGAGAATATTGAGCGTAAAGACCGGGAAATTATCTTTCAATATCAGGCTATTTCGGCCCAGGAACAGGCCATTGCCATGGTAAGAGCTGAGTTGGTGGCCCGGATGAAGGAACGGCAGATTGTTGAACGTTTAAAGGAAAAAGATTTCAAGCTCTACCGCCAGGAAGAATTACGCAAGGAACAGAAAGAAAGCGATGAACAGGCGGTCTTGCGTTTTAGATAGAGCCAGGAATGGTAAAGACAATGGGGCATGTTTTGAACAGTCGGAGAAAATCACCAAAAAATTTTATTAGACTGGCATTGGTCGTAACGATCATAATCTGCCTCATCGTCCTCCTGCAGCCTTTGGTGGCCCCTGCCGCTGATCAGCCTCTGCATAAGGCCGGGGCAGTGGATTTAGAGAGGGCGCAGGCCTTGCGGAAGCGGGAAGCCGTGGTGCGAGCCCGGGAGACAGTCCTGAAGGCTAAGGAAAAGCAGTTGACCGCCATGAAGGCTGATATTAACAAGAGAATTACCCGGCTTGCCGAAATGCAAAAAAATTTTGAAGCCCGGCTGGCAGCGGGTATGGCGGAATATCAGGCCGTTAAAAATAAAAATTTCAAAAAGCTCATCAAAATATACTCTGCCATGAGTCCCTCCAAACTTGCCCCGTTGCTTAATGCCATGTCCGACCTTGAAACCACCCGTGTTCTGCGGGCTATGAAAACCGACCTGGCGGCCAAAATCATTGCCAAGCTTGATCAGGCCAAAGCCGTCGCGGTCAGCAAACGACTCGGTATGCTGGGAAATAAATAATCCTCTTTTCACCCCCTCCAGAAAAAGCTTGTTTTTCGTATCGCAATCCCTCTATAATTGTTCTTATTCACTATGTTTCTGGTAACAATTAGTGTTGAGATTGGGCAGTAAACTGCCCTTAACTCCACAGCATGGCCTATTCAGTGGGGGGAAATACTCTGCTGAATAATCACAATAATAAACAACCCCGCCGCAAGCAGCGAGGTATTGGAGTTAGAACAAAGTGAGTTGCTTGTGGTTTATTTTCTTCTTGTGCAACTGTTTATAGTTACCTTTTTTGCCTTGATTTTTTAT
>JAJSAA010000208.1 GCA_024274995.1 Deltaproteobacteria bacterium | reverse complement strand
CTATGTCCGGCCAAAGTCATCCTCCAACCTGACGATATCATCCTCCCCGAAATAATCGCCTAACTGCACCTCGACAAAGGCCATGTCTTGGTTGCTTTGATTCTCCATGCGATGAACCGCACCCTGAGGAATATCGATGGACTCACTTTTTTTTAGCCGAATCTGTCGACCGTCCAGCGTAACGATGCCCTCGCCGTAAAGCATGATCCAGTGCTCTGCCCGGCGCTGGTGTTTTTGCAGGCTCAGTCGTTTGCCGGCATAGACATGAATGCGTTTGACCTTGTGGTCCGCTTCATCAGCAAGAACAGTATAGTATCCCCACGGCCGATGATCCTCACGTTTTGTCTGGGTAATGATCTGCTCATAGACCTTGAGGTAATCATCAACCATTCGTTCCGTGGAAAAATGCTCCTCCACAAATTTGCGGCAGGCAGCCCGGTCTATCCGGGGTATTTCATTAACCGCCGCTGCTGCTTCCTCGACATTGGTAACCAGGAATCCGTTCAACCCGGGGCGGATTAACTCAGGCATGCTGCCCAGGTTAAAAGCAATCACCGGCGTACCGCATGACATAGCCTCCACAACTGAAAGCCCAAAAGGTTCATTAAAGCTGATCGGGTGCAATAAGGCATATGCCTTGCCAAGCAATGCATCCCTCTGTTTCGGCCCGACACTGCCGACATATTCAACATCTTTGCCAAGATGGGGTTCGACTTCAAAATCATAGTAACTTTTATCCTGTATGATGCCGGCCATAATCAATTTTCGACCGGCAGCCCTGGCAATGGCAATAGCCTCTTTGGCCCCTTTGTCGGGGTGAATGCGTCCAAAGAAAAGCAGGTATTCCGCTGCATTCGGCTCAAAGGTGAAATTGTTGAGGTCAATGCCGTGGTGGATCATTGCCACGTAGTTGAGCTTTGCTGAACGGTCGGCCTCGCTGATCGCTACATAAAAGGCCCGACCATTGTATTTTTCATAAACAGGCAGGATACGAGGGGAGGAGAAGCCATGAATGGTTGTGAGTACGGGGGTAGTCACTAAGCCGCTGTATGCCAGTGGGGAGAAATCAAAATGGTTGTGAATCAGATCGTACTCATCGGCCCGTTCAAACAGTTCGGATATATGCAGGCACTCCCAGACTTTAGGTTCTATTTTGCTGTTTTCCTCATAACCGGACTGACAGACGGCGTGCAGTGTCCCCTTGGTTCTGGAATTGGCGGTGGCAAAAAGAGTGACGTCAACCCCTTTGGCGACCAATCCCTCTGTCAGCAGGGAAACCACACTTTCCCAGGGCCCGTAATGGAGCGGCGGGGTTCGCCAAGCAATGGGGGCAAGCATTGCAATACGCATAAATTCACCTCAAGTTTATTTATTTATGTAATCGACCAATAGGCCTTTGACTGCAAGGAAGCGGCCGCAGTGTTCAGAGGTCAGTCACCAATTGTAGCATGGGGCCGAACCAAGGTAATTAATTATTTTTACTTGAAAAAGTATAAAAAACAAGTAAATATTCGGCTTGTTAATCCACACATCAATTTTTCAAAATGTTTTTGAAGTTCTTATCAAGGGAATACACCCAAACATTTTTAATAGGAACACTAAGTTTGCCTGCTGGCCCAAGCTTCCCTCGGCCTTTAGTTTGACCGCATAATTGCCAGTTAGCTGCTTTGTAACATGTTCCAATAAAACGTTTTTTCCCACGAAGGATTCCAGCAATGCCGGTCGGATGTTGTATCTTTTTTCCTAATCATCCGGGAGGTTTCGTGCTGTTAAGGAGAGAATTTTGGACGCCAGGTTTTTAGATTTTATCCAGGGTAAAATCAAAAACCTGGCATTGTTTGAGATCAAGTGCAAATTCTTTTTCCGCTGTTCATGGCTCCAGCCAATGAACTGATCGGGTGCAAATCCATTTTGTCGCACTCTGATATTTTTTCCCATTTCCCCTATTTTTTGGGCTGAACTCCACAATAAATGTCCTGTATCATGGCCTCCATGGATGAAAAAATGGTCATACAGGGAGGCCGGTTACTCCGTACAGATATTGATCGGATCAGGAGGTTGATTCGAGAAAATCCTTCCTGGAATCGAACCCGCATTTCCAAGGAAATATGCAGGCGGTGGGACTGGAACAGACTTGACTTGCGACAAAATGGGAATGCCCCCTCTGTCCACCACTGTTTTACTACCGCCGCAACATCTAAGCAGTGATAAGGCAATAAATGATAAACACTGGTTCGTTCGCCAGCGTTTTCCACAGTTTTACCCCAGTACCTAAAATAAGTTCTATTCAACGAATTCAAAGCATCTCCATTTTCTAATAGCAGGACAATTAAACTGAAGTTTCACGTTTTTTGAAATATATTTGCCTGCTAAAATCCATAGCCGCAGTTGGCTTTAATATAATTTTTTGCGGCGTTTGCCCCGCAAGTAGCAAAACCCAATTTTATTCCCCTTTGGCACAAGGGGTCTACCACCCCAAAAACATACAGTATTTAGGTAATATACACAGCATAATTTCAGCTTAACAATAAGCAAACAGATATTTTTTGTTATAACAAACAACCATTTTCAGTAGGTGACAAAACGTCACCTACTGACCTTATTCACCTTTTCATCAATTCCAGCCAGATACGTCCCGCCATCCTGGCATCAGTCAAGGCCCGGTGCTGTGGCTCTTGCGGCAATTCACCAAAGAGGTGACGATATACCGTTGCCAGCTTATAGTCCGCCAGACCGGGAATAAGGTCACGGCTCATTTTCAGAGTACATACGCTGGGATTAGTTATATTCATACCAAGCCGGATAAATTCCGCCCTCAGAAAGCCCATGTCAAACATGGCGTTATGAGCAACTAACGTGTTGTCACCAACAAAATCCCTGAACCGACAGAATATTTCCTCCGGCTCAGGCTGACCACAAAGCACAGCATTGGTTATACCGTGAACCCGCTGGACAACGACGGGGACACTTACTCCTGGATTAATCAGGCTATGAAATTCCGGGGCAGAGCCATCATGAGTCAGGGTAACTGCCGCTATCTCAACAACACGACCATAGCGAAATGACAGCCCGGTTGTCTCAACATCGACAGCAATATGACATTTTTGTTTATGTGAATCATCTGTGTTCATACCACCCCCCTAACACACCCCCAGGGTCATATAGTGACCCACCCCCTAAATTTATTTCATTTTTTTCTTTTTCTTCGTACATCTCCATCGTGGCCGCCACCTCCTCCGCCACCTGACGGCGCAGTTCCGGCGGGGCGAGAACCTCCACGTTATGACCGTACTGCATAATCCTCATCCTGATTTCGGTGAAATCAGCCACGGGCAGGGTCAGGCGGAGACCGCCGCTCAGGGTGAGCATATCTAAAAGAGGCCAACACACAGCCGCTGAATAAGGCGGACACCTTTCCCTTGACTCTCAACGGACTCAATTTTATAGTGAATCGGAGACTCACCCCAACAATATTATTTTCTTCCACACCCATGCTACCCATCCAGACTACTGTTACCCTGGCTCCCTGGTTTAATGACCAGACTTTAGAAAAAGCGGATACCCTGCTGCGGGATGGCCGCTGCCCGGTTCTTTTTTACCGCAATGGATGCGCGGCAGTCTTTCCGGAGCAAACGGGATATTGTCTGCTCACGGTGGAAAAAGCGCCGCAATTATCCAGAGGATTCCGCATCCACCAGATTAATTGCACCATTTGCGAACATCGCCAGCGCAGCGGCGATCACTGCCGGCATGCGGCAGCACTAACCGCGGCCATCCTGCGGAATGATGAAGGCACACTGCGTCCGACCCCTCTCCTCTTTCCCGACAGCTCACTGAACGGCCTCTCGAATTTTATGTACCAACACCGCGCTGACCTGCGGATCTCCTCCGGAGACCAAGAACCGCCTGCCGATACAGGCCCGGTACCCGTATGCCTAAAAAATGATCATTACCGGATAGATACCAGTCTGCCGGCTGAAATCTGTAAAATTATATCACTGCTCTTCAGCGGTAATTTTGCCAGTCCGGCCGCCACATCCGAAATCCATGCCGAATCAGTACAAAATGCCTGGCAGCATCTCTTCCATCTCTGCCGTTCCACAACAGAAAGCAGGCTGAATGAGACTGGCAGCATCACCAGAGGCCAGTCCCTCGCAGGCAGCCTGACAACACAACTCTGCCACCACTTTTTATTCAACGATCACGCGCCGGTATGGCGGCTCCGGCGCACTCCGGATAACAACGGACTTTCTCTGACCGCCGGGCAGAAAAAGGCGCCCTGGATACGGATCAGCCCACGCCGCAACCACCTGCAAAGTCTCCTGAAATATACCAACAGCCTCGACCTGATCTCTACCGCGGGCAGCGCCAGGGCCTACTCCAGAATCATTTTTCAGGAGGACGACAGCCTGTTAATCGAACCATGGCTAGAGCTTGGGGATGGCAGCCGCTGCCAACGGCGGGAAATCCAGAACAACATATACGGCTCCCTCTGCCTGATCGCGGATTCATTTTATAAGATCAAGGAACAGGAAGATAATTTCACGCCACCCTCAAAGGAAGCCGCCCTGCCCCTGCTGGCCCTGGCCGAGCCCCTGGACCCCGCCGCCGCCATCACCATTCCGCCATCAGATATCCCCGCCTTTCTCGATAAACACCTGCGGCATATCCTGAGCGGCCGCCATGACGCGGATCCCCTGCTGACAGATTTCACCATCAATGACCTGCCGGATTCCCTGGAGATTATAGACTATAATGAAGAGGGCGACTGGTGCTGTTTAAGCGCCCGTTATACCTGCGGTAGCCGTAAACTCGACCTGCGGGATATTATGGCCATGCGCCGCGAGGGGCAGGAGTATGCCACCGGGCCGGGGAAATGGCTGCGGCTGCGGAGTACACCGCTTGACTGGTTATATGAACTTGACGATGGACGTTTCGCCCGCCAAAAAGGTAACAGCGTTTTACGACTCACTAAATTAGAAATGATGGCACTCACCTCACTAATGCCGGAAACAATACTTCCCGCCGAACCCCGCCACCGCCAACGCCTGCAGGACAAATTAGCCAGACTGCGAAAAGCGGAACTAACGGCGGATGATGTTCCCGCCCACTTACGGGGGTATCAGCGTACAGGACTGGCCTGGCTCAATCATCTCTACAACAATAATATCGGGGGAATTCTGGCCGACGACATGGGACTTGGCAAGACCCATCAGGTCCTGGCACTTCTGCGCCTTGCCCTGCGCGCCGCAGGCGGCCCGGCCCTCGTTATCTGCCCGGCCTCGGTACTGCCTCATTGGCAGGACAAGCTGGATACCTTTTATCCTGAACTGGATTATACCATATATTACGGAGCCAGACGGCAGCTCAAATCACCTCCCCGAGAGCGGATAATCCTCACCACCTACGGAATCGTGCGGCAGGATATCGGGCGGTTGTCAAATTTTACTTTCGGCCTGATCATCTTTGATGAAATTCAGTACCTGAAGAATCACGAAAATGCCGTCAGCAAGGCGGCAAAGCGCCTTAACGGCCGGGTACGCTTCGGACTCAGCGGCACCCCCATTGAAAACTCCCTCACAGACCTGAAATCAATTTATGATATCTGTCTGCCGGGACTTCTTGGCAGTCATGCCTCATTCATCAGAACTTACAGCATCCCCATTGAAGAGCATCGTGATCGGCAGCGTCTTGAGGCCTTACAACGTCTGACCCGCCCCTTCATGCTGCGGCGGGATCGCGGCAGTGTACTCACCGAATTACCGGACATCATTCAGGATAACCGTTATTGTCATCTCAGCGCCCAGCAGCAGGAGCTCTATCAGCAGGCCATTGACGAACAGGGCCGCGATCTTCTGGCGACCGCTCGTGATACCAGCCGGCCTTTCCCCCATTTCAACTTTCTGGCCCTGGTACAGCAATTGAAACAGATATGCAATCACCCCTCCCAACTGACAGGCAGCCGGAATTATGAGGCATATAAAAGCGGTAAATGGGAATTATTCAAAGAAATTCTGGCAGAATGTCTGGAGGACAATATCAAGGTCGTAGTTTTCAGCCAGTACACTACCATGCTGGATATTATTAGCCGTTATCTTGATGATATGGACATTAAATATACAGGACTCAGGGGCAGCACAACCATAGCCGAGCGCCGAAAAAGTATTAAAGCGTTTAATCAGGGGAAAGATATCAAGGTTTTCTGCGCCAGTCTTCTGGCCGGGGGAACGG
>JAJSAA010000207.1 GCA_024274995.1 Deltaproteobacteria bacterium | reverse complement strand
TGGGGCTCAAAATAGCCGGCTGGCTGGATGAAACCCTCCGCAACCAGCAGCGGCTGACGGAGTGTCAGGGGCGTCTCCTGGTCTGCCAGTTATTCGGCGGTACCGGCAGCATGGACTCCTTATCTGATAACTCACTCGAATTATTAAACATATTTGCTCTTGATCTGGGGCTGGGCGTGCCGGACACCGCCTGGCACGCCTGCCGGGATCGGACGGCCGAATTCATATCCCACCTGGCCCTGACCACCGGCGGTCTGGGCCGAATTGCCAATGAGATATGCCAGCTAACGAGAGATGAAATCGGTGAACTGGCCGAGCCTTTTGAGATGGGACAGATTGGCAGTTCCACCATGCCCCATAAGAAAAATCCAGAGCTCTGTGAGCAGGTAGTGGTACTGGCCAAATTAGTCAAGAACAATGCCGCTGCCGGCCTTGACTGCCTGCTTAACGAGCATGAGCGCGATTACCGGGCCGTCCGCCTGGAATGGGCCGTCTTGACCGAGGCCGCTCTCTATTCCTGCGCCGCCTTGAGTCTAATGAAGAAGATTTTAAGCGGCTTAAAGGTTAACAAAAACAGGATAAGCCATAATCTTGATCAGGCCGCCATTATGGTATGTTCTGAGGCCCTGATGTTTGTTATTGGCGAAAAAACAGGCAAGCAGTCGGCCCATCAAATCATCTACCAGGCCACCATGAACAGCACCGGCTTAGTCAGCCTCTTACAGAAACTTTACGAGGTACCAGAGGTTAATAAAAATTTTTCTATCCACGATCTCGAGGAGGCGGTGAAACACCCACGGCGCCATATCGGCCAGGCAGTCCGTCTCGTTAACCAGGTATTGGCACGGGTGGATAATACGAAGCTCGAAGATCAGCGTAATATTAAAATTCCGCCATGCCCCGTAAAGGGCTGCGATAAGAGAAGTTCAACAAATCCTGGTTAGAACCAGCGCCCAGGCTTAACAACCGAAAGTCTGGATATGGACAGACCGGCTTTTATGGTAGCGAAAAGAAACGCCAGGCATTATATCTCGTATAACAGCTATGCCCGATTGCCCAGGCATAATGAAACATGAAGGCTCTGATAAGACCAACAGCATTACCAAGTGACTTTCGGGTAAAGTTCTTCAGGCATGACCTTCAAACAGACCTCGCACTTAGCAACTCCGCCAGGCCATTAAACTTCACAGATTTCTTAGCCATGTATCCGATTTTGAGGCTGAATACTTACACAATAACATACAAAAAGTATCACAGGAGATAACAAAATGTTACGAAATATCATCCGCCTGCTCGTTATCATGGTTCTCTGCCTTGGGGCCGCTAATTTCGTCCAGGCCTGCGTGGGGCGCACCCTCTATATTGGAGCCCTGCAGTCCAAGCATGACAAACTCATGGCCGAGATGGTCTCGATGTTAATCAACGAACGTACTGGTACCACCGTCCAGATCCGCTATTTTGATAATAACGCCGATCTTTATAAGGCCGCCGCCTCTAATAAAGAGGGGAGCAGGGTTGATATTATGGTTGAAGACACCATTGACGCCCTGCGGGTTCTGAAAAAAACACCCAGCGGTAAGCCTGATGACGACTATCTCACCGCCAAAAAAATATTTGATAAAAAATTAAACATTATCTGGCTGAACCCCTTTGGTTATCAGAGCATCCAGGTTGATGGCCTGCACTCAGAGAGCGCCCCCCTCCTGCGCCGCGACGTATTGACTAACTTCCCCCTGCTGCCCAGGGTGTTGAATAAATTATCCGGTGCGGTATCCAGCCGCAGCTATAAAAGCCTGATGAAAAAAGTCGAGGACGGTAAAAAACCCCGTAATGTGGCCAAGGATTTCTTGAAGCGCAAAAAATTAATTTAGCCCAGGCCCTGAATAATGAGACATATCGCCATGATCGTCTGCGGCTTTTTACTGCTCACCTCCTGTACCTCCGCCCCCAAGCATAGCCCGCCCGAAACCAAAAAGATCGTCAACAGCCAGTCCGCCAAACTGCCGACCTATAAAATAGGGTACATGATCTGTAACAGCCGTAAAGAGACCAACGCCCGTTTTAAACCGCTTACCGCTTATCTCAGTAAAAAATTGGGCATAAATCTCGAAATGGAGGCCATCGATACCACCAACTTTACCAAGAGGGTCGATGACCTGGATTTTACCCACACCAACTCGCTGCTCTACATCATCATGCACCGCTATAATGGTATAAAGGTTCTGGCCACCGAGAAAAAAGATTCCCTCGGTTCCATGTCCCAGGGAGTAATTATCACCCTCAAAAACAGCCATATCAAACGAATCAAAGATCTGAAAGGCAAAACCATGATCTTCGGCCCCACCCTGGCACCCACCGGTTTCATGAGCCAAATAGATATTCTGCAGCGCCATGGCATTAACCCCGACAAAGACCTGGCCTTTTATACGGTACCCAAAGGCTCCGATAAACACGAGAAGGTGGCCTATGCCGTCCTCTTTCATCGTTATGATGCCGGGGCTCTGCCCCTCGCTGATGTGCAGAGAATGATCGCAGAGAATAAAATTTCCAAAGATGATTTTCGGATTCTGGCCCGCGGTGAGATTATCCCCTATTGTAACTTCGCAGTTACCCAGCGGGTGAGCGCCGCCTTGGCCAAAAAGTTCAAGGAAGCCCTTATCGGCATCAATAAAAAGACAACGGTGGCCTATGATGGTGAGGTGGTAAGGGTATTGAAGCAGGCCGGGGATGACGGCTATGAACCAGCCACGGATGCTGAATTTGATGTGGTAAGGGCGATGGCGAAACGCACCAATATGCCGCCATACCAGAAATATTAATTTTTTTACAGCACCCTGTCCATCATGATACCAACTTCCTGCTGAAGACTAACCAGCAGGCCGCTTAGGGCATCAAAATCAATGGCCATATTGTGAATAATCCGGCATTCGACACCATCGGAGCAGTCATAGATATTCAACCCCCAATCATCACCACTTCTGGCGATGACGAGATGAATCATAATGCCGCAGGCCGAAAGATTATCATTCAGGCGCTGTACCAGCAGTCTTATCTCCCGTATTGAGGCCGCCTGAGACCTGGGAACCGGCCCCTTATGCCTCTTGGCATGATTGTGGCTCTGATCCCGGCGCAAAAAGAGGCGGTCAATCGCCCGTACAGTACTCACCGGCGTAACCGGCACTATCTCTTTCTTTATGGGCTTTGGCGGAGCAGGAGTCTGACCCAGCGGCTTTTTGATTTCCCAAACCGTCATACAAACCTCCTGGACTATTATACTATGGCGGTAGCATCAACATTGATACTCTCTGGTGATCTATTACTACCTATCGGCATTATCCGCTGAAGTATTTAACTTATCGAGATACGGCTCAAAGCTTAATTTCCATTCCCTCACGGGCAAAAAATATCTCCGGCCCGCCATTTTGGCCGCTCAGGCAATATCTCGCGGCTAATTCATCTATTTCGGCATCGGTACGCATGGGGTCATGATGAAACATTGCCATCTTCTTGATTTTGCAGCGTTTGGCAACCTGAATGGCATATTCCATGGAAGAATGCCCCCAGCCCATTTTTGATTCCTCGTACTCTTTCCTGGTGTACTGGGCATCGTAAATGACCAAATCCGCCTCTTTTAAAAAACTCTCCATCACTCGGTTCTGCTCTACTGCCACCAGTTCGCCTTCCTGGGCCATGGATTCATCATAAGAGGGATCATCTGGATCGGTACAAAAAATATTATTATAGGCCTCCGTGTCAAAGGCGGTACAGAATACCTTGCCACGATATTCAAAACGATAGCCGAGACAAAGAATGGGATGGTTGAGATATTTAGTGGTCAGGCTGAGGCCGCCGCCAAGGTCGAACTTTCCTTCCTTAAGATTGTTATACTCTAAATGAGCTGCCAGTTCGGCATCACGCACCGGGAAATAGCGATAAGTCATCTGACCGCCGACAATGGTCTCCAAGGTATCGGCCTCATGGGTAACAGGGCCGTGAATCCGTATTGTGGTAGTAGGCAGGTAGAGAGGGACAAAAAAAGGAAACCCCATTATGTGATCCCAATGGGTATGAGACAGGTAAAGATCGGCGTTAATATTACCCCTTGGCAGGTCATTAGCCATCATATAATTGCCCAGTTCCCTGATTCCTGAACCAGCGTCAATTATTATAAGACGGTCAAGCTCGTCTACACGAAGCTCAATACAGGTCGTATTGCCGCCATATTTAACCGTTTGCGGGCCGGGGCACGGAATAGATCCCCGAACCCCCCATAATTTAACACGCATAGCTCTCCTTTTGAGTAACCTGCAGGAAAATCTGGGCCTTGCTTATCTCACTTTTAACTGTCTTGTTCAATGAAGTAAGGCTCTTCCAGGTCAAACCCATCATGTCCATAACATTCAATAGAAAAACTCCATCGGGGAATAAATCTCCAGCCGAACCAATCTCATAAATATTGGCGTAAATATTGGCCAGGGCCACGGTAGTAACTAATTGTTTATTATCAGTAGAGGCTCGTTCCGGACTGTGATGGCAGCTTAAAGCCTCAACCAGGGGATCATTCAGGCTCCATTTCCGGCCGATGAGACGACCTGCCTCGCTATGACCTATCCCCACAATTAACTGCTCGCAGGTGTTTAGAGAACTCTGCTCCAAATCCGCGAGTTGCAGGGCCTGCATATAATCAGCGGCAAAACAATTATTTAAGGGGATCTTACCAAGGTCATGCAGGAGTCCGGCAACAAAATACTCCTCGCGCTCCGCCGCTGGAACCTCTAACAGACCAGCCAGGGCCTTAGCCGTAACTCCGACGCAGATGGAATGTGCCCAAAACTCATCCATGGGCAGACTCTTAAAAGAGCCGCTCTTACTCATACTGCCGATAACCGCCGTACTGAGCGCCAGATTTTTAACCGTGTTAAGACCCAGCATAATAATGGCTCTCGTCAAGGAGGTGATCTGATTGGTGAGGGAGTAATAAGCGGAGTTGATAAGCTTTAAGACCTGGCCGGTAAGTACCGGATCAAGAGCGACAACCCGGTTCAGATCATTGGGCGAAGTGGTGGGAGTATTGCAGACCTCAAGAACCTTGGTTACCGTAGTGGAAAGACTCGGCATTCGCTCAATAAATTGTTGAATCCTGTCAGTTTGTGAATCACTTTCCATACAAGGGAACCGGTTAATCCTTAAGATACAGGCAGTCATGAACCTGCCTGCCAAGATAACTAAAAAATCAGGTAATTGTTCAGGAAAGCGTAGACTCCAGATGTGCCTAATCGGCCGCAGATTGGGTGCTGTTGAACAGTTACGAAAATCATAGCATTAATCAGAGCGTTGTGCAAAAGAAAGTTATATAGCGGATAGTTGAGCAATGGGAAGTAAGAGGGGGAAAAATAACGGGGAGAGGTAGGGGGGAAATCAGCGATTGTTAAAGGCCACCGCCTCTTTATAGGTGATACCGCTGCCGCCGAAGATATCAAGGGCACTGCCAATAGTGACATCAAGGCGGTCGTTACCGATCTCCGCCAGGCGCTGGAGATCCGCCATATTGTGTACACCGCCGGCGTAAGTAACCGGAATGGGCGACCAGGCGGCTAAATCGGCGGCTAAGTCGGCGGCAATCCCGCCACATTTACCCTCCACGTCCACGGCATGTACCAGAAATTCAGCGCAGAACGTGGAGAAATACTCCAAAGTCTGGCGGTTGATGGTGACCTCGGTAAATTTCTGCCAGCGGTCAGTAACCACAAAATATTCATTGCCTCTTTTGCAGCAGCTTAAATCAATCACCAGCCTCTCACGACCGGCAACAGCGGTTAGTTCGGCAAGGCGGTCAGCGAATACCCTGCCATCCTTAAAGACATAGGAGGTGACAATAATCGCGCTGGCCCCATGTTCAAGCCAGAAAGAGGCGTTGGCAGCGTTAATCCCGCCGCCAATCTGCATGCCGCCCGGATAGGCCTGCAAAGCCTCAAGGGCGGCATTATCACAACCGGGGCCGAGCTTGATAATATGACCGCCGCTGAGATTATCTTTTCCATAGAGAGCGGCGTAAAAGGAAGACGGTTGCGGCGATGAAAAATTAACCTGTAGCCCCTGATTGTCATCATCAAGAGTAGAACCGACAATCTGCTTTACCCGACCGTCATGGAGATCAATACAGGGGCGGAATTTCATAATTTCATAATTTCATAAATCGTTTGCTTCAGCCCCAGACCAGCATCGTGGTGGGGTCAAGGCACATGGCCTTGCCCGACTCAACACAGCCGGTATCATCCTTAACGGTTTTTAAGAAAATTTTACCTTCACCAGCATCGGCAGACTGTAACATCAACAGGGTATCAAAAATATCGGCTTTATCCTTGAAAACGGCTGGCAGATTATCACCATTGCCCGCTTCGTCCCGGTGACTGACGGCGGAGAACCAGATATTAATCCCCATTTCTTTCTGCAGAGCGTGCATGTCATCGAGAAGCTGACGGTCGGCAGCGGCAATATCAAGGCCATCAATTACCAGACAGCTGGGCCGGAATATATCCTGTTTAATTAAATCATTCAGTCGTTCTTCCAGTTTAGGGCGGCTGAAATTCGAGTTGTTAAAGGTAATAATCATCCGGTTACGAATAATTTCATACTTAACGCTCTCAACCTCTTCCGCCTCGGCTCCAGAGGTAACGTCCTTGATGATATCGTCATACCAGGCCTTGGTTTTGTCTATACTCTGACCGATACTGACATGCACAACCTGCTTGCCCTGGAGCATATTGTACAGGGCGATCTGCACCAGAATAGCGGTCTTACCCACACCCGGCCGTGAAACCACCAGGCCCATACGTTGTAATATCTCATTGCCCTTAGTATCGGCCTTAAATACCCCGAGTGGATTATTGGCTATCAAATTCTGCTTTAACATAATATTGTCCTATCCTATTTATATGGTAACGGTACAGCTGAATAGTTACACCGCACTTATTTCTTTTCTTTGCGTTTCTTGATCTCAGCGATTACATCATCGACGATGCTCTTCGGCACCGGCTGATAACGGGCAAACTCCATGGTGAATTCCGCCTTGCCCTGGGTAAGGGAACGTAAGATGGTAGAATAGCCGAACATCTCTGCAAGCGGCACATCGGCCTCAACCACGGTGTAATCATTCTCCTCCGTGGTACCGATGATCATACCACGACGCTGATTAATACTGCCCATGATACCGCCCTGGAACTCGGAAGGGCCTTCAACCGCTACCTTCATGATCGGTTCCATTAATACCGGGCCGGCCTTTTGATAGCCCTCTTTGAAGGCCCCCTTGGCAGCCAGCTGGAAGGCGACATCAGAGGAATCCACCGAATGCGCGGCACCATCATTGATTACGCAGCGCACGCCGGTAACCTGGAATCCGGCTAAAGAGCCCTTGGCAACACTGGCGGTAAAGCCTTTATCACAAGAGGAGATAAACTCACGGGGAATAACGCCGCCAACAATCTTATCAACAAACTCGTACCCACCCTCTTCCATGGGCTCCATATAACCGCCAACCCGGCCAAACTGCCCGGAGCCGCCGGTTTGCTTCTTATGGGTATAATTGAATTCCGCCTTCCTGGTGATAGTTTCACGATAGGCAACCTGCGGGGCGCCAACCTCGACC
>JAJSAA010000206.1 GCA_024274995.1 Deltaproteobacteria bacterium | reverse complement strand
GGTGAGGCCAATATTTATTCGGTGATTGCCATGACTGATCCCCACAAGGGGGCACGGGGGGCCACCATGTTTGTGGTGGAGGATACTGATCCTGGATTTTCCTATGGCCACAAAGAAAAAAAACTTGGTATCCGGGCCTCTTCAACCAGAGAACTGATTTTCAAGGACTGCCGGATTCCGGCAGGGCGGCTCATCGGCCGCCGGGGCGGTGGTTTTATCACGGTCATGAAGACCCTTGATCACTCCAGGCCGGGGATTGCCATTCTCGGGGTTGGACTGGCCCAGGGTGCTCTTGATGAGGCCGTGGTGTATGCCAAACAGCGGGTACAGTTTGGTAAACCGATTATCTCTTTCCAGGCGGTTCAACATCTGCTGGCCGATATGGCCATTGAGAATGAGGCGGCCAGAGCCTTGGTCTATGCCGCGGCCAAGCACATTGACGCTCACCCGAAGCAGATGTCTAAAGCCTCTTCCATGTGCAAGGTGTTTGCCACTGATGTGGCCATGAAGGTTACAACCAACGCTGTACAGGTTCTGGGCGGTTATGGTTATATGCGTGATTACCCCGTGGAAAAGATGATGCGGGATGCCAAAATTCTCCAGATCTACGAGGGGACAAATCAGATCCAACGTAACGTAATTGGTCAGGAGTTGAATAAGGAATATAATAAATGAAAGTAACTGTTCAGCTGCACCCCATCTTCGCCCTCCTCACGTACAGGAAGTACAGATTCGGAGGTCGAAACGGACGAACCTGGAGCACATCGGAACAGTTACAGCTACGAGTTAAGGGCAATTTGCAGCCCTCACTGAATAATTACAAATGAAAATTATTATCTGCCTGAAACAGGTTCCTGATACCAGTAACGTCCGTCTGGACCCCAAGACCAATACCATGAGCCGGGAAGGGGTGGAGAGTATTATGAACCCCTATGACCGCCATGCCCTGGAAGAGGGGGTACGTCTATCGGCCCAATATGGTGGTACGGTTACCGCTCTCAGTATGGGGCCGCCCCAGGCCGCTGAGATGTTAAAGGAGGCCATTGCCTGCGGGGCTGACCAGGGTGTGTTGATTTCAGACCGGGCTTTTGCCGGAGCTGATACTCTGGCCACTACCTACACCCTGGCCAATGCCGTGCTTACCTTAGGTGTCGTTGATCTGATTATTTGCGGAAAACAGGCCATTGACGGTGATACAGCCCAGGTCGGGCCGGGCCTGGCCCGCCGTCTTGATCTGGCCTACGCCTCCTGCATCAGTAAAATTCATGAGGTGCGGGATGATTGTCTGCTGGCCCGGCGGATGATGGATGACGGTTATGATGAGCTGGAGATCACCCTGCCGGCCCTGTTGACCGTGGTACGAGAAATAAATGAGCCCCGTATTCCGTCCTTAAAGGGTAAGATGAAGGCCAGAAAGGCGGTAATCAAAACCTTTAACGCCGCTGATATAGGGGCGGATACGGCTCTTCTCGGCCTGGCTGGTTCGCCAACCAGGGTTGCCAGGGTTTTTGCGCCGGAGGCCAGAGGGGAGAGAGCCATGCTTGAGGGGACGG
>JAJSAA010000205.1 GCA_024274995.1 Deltaproteobacteria bacterium | reverse complement strand
TGATGTCCGGGAGGGGGTGGCCATTAATCATCTTGAAAAGGTTGATGTCTCCATAACGGGGAATTCCACCAATCCCACCCGCTTTCAGCATCCGGTGGTGGGTACCTACAAGAAGGAATGCCAGGCCCTGGGCCGGAAGTATTTTTCCGTGGCCTCCGGCGGCGGCACCGGCCGTACCCTGCATCCCGATAATATGGGAGCCGGCCCGGCCTCATACGGCATGACGGACACCATGGGCCGGATGCATTCCGACGCCCAGTTCGCGGGTTCCTCTTCGGTGCCGGCCCACGTGGAGATGATGGGCCTCATCGGCATGGGCAACAACCCCATGGTGGGGGCCTCGGTGGCGGTGGCGGTAGCGGTGCAGGAATCAGGGGGACAGGAAATAGGAATCAGGGATTAGAATGGGGGCCGCTGTTTCCTGGCTCCTGCAAAGGACACCAGCCTTTTGCCTGGCAGGCCTTTATCGCCAGCTTTTTTAAGCCGGAGATAAAGGCCTTTTCTGTATTAAGGGCCGGGATTCTAACAAATGTCATCCCCAGCCCCTCTGCCAGTTGGCGGTATTGAATGTCGATCTCGCAGAGGGTCTCCACATGGTCGGAGACAAAGCTTAACGGCACCATAATTAGGCCACGGCAGTTTTGGGCTGCGAGGCGCTGGATGGTCTCCGGGGTGGAGGGGGTGAGCCACTCAACCGGGCCGCTGCGGCTTTGGAAACATAAATGGCCCTTGATGCCGGTCTGCTGCTCTATGGCGGCGATGGTCAGCCGCAGGTGATCCAAATAGGGGTCGCCATCGGCGATGAATTTGGCGGGCAGGCTGTGGGCGCTGTAGATAATCTCGGAATCTTCGCGCCCCCTGCGGGTCTCGTTTATGAAGCGGGCCAGGCAGTTAATATAATCCTCCTGCTCCGGCCAGGAGGTGATCTCCGCCACTTCTATTGCGCTACCGCCCGGCAGGGCAGTCAGGCAGTTATGCAGGTCGCGGATGGAGGAACCGGTGGTGGCGATGGAGTAATGGGGATAGAGGGTAAGGGCGACGAGCCTCTTGACCCCGGCCCTGATAAAATCGGGTAGCACTTCCCGGGCAAATGGGTGCCAGTAGCGCATGGCCATATCGACCTTGAAGGAGCCGTGGGCGGCAAGCTGAGCGGCCAGGGCCTCTCCCTGAGCTTTGGTGATTCTGTTAAGGGGAGAGCCGCCGCCAATCTGCTCATAAAATACCCGGCTCTTGGGGGCTCGGCGTTTGGCGATCCACCAGGCGAGGGGCTTTTGCATGAAGGGCGGCCCCAGGCGGATAATGAGGCGGTCGGTAAAGAGATTGTAGAGGAAGGAACGGACATCGGCCGTGCGCTCTGGGCCGCCCAGATTGAGGAGGATAACGCCTATGGTTTCTTGGTTCATTATTTTCATATCTTTCCTGACTGCGGCAATGGCTTTTCTCCCGGCGGTTTTAAAGCTCGTTGTAAAAAACGATATTCAATTTAACTCGTCAAATCAACATAATATAAAGCGGATGAACTTGTCGCTTTCTTGTTATTGCACCTCTTTGGCCAGTTCTTCCGGCTCTATGGGTAGATGACGGAATATCATGTCTTCAATAATAAAGGCCTGTTTGAAATTGTCATTAATGGCCCGGCAGCGGCGGGGGTCATTTTGGCCGTAGCGCTCTATAATATAGGCTAAGCGGGCGGAAAGATTTACGATCTGG
>JAJSAA010000204.1 GCA_024274995.1 Deltaproteobacteria bacterium | reverse complement strand
GCAGGACATCGCCGCGCAGGGTTATCTCACCGGTCATGGCCACATCACGGCGGACAACTTTATTACTGAGCAATGAGGTCAGGGCCGTAACCATCGCCACTCCGGCCGAGGGGCCGTCTTTGGGAATACCGCCCTCGGGGACATGGACATGGAGGTCAAGATCGGCAAAAAGCTCGTCATCAATCTCTAATTCATCGGCATGAGAGCGGATATAGGTGAGGGCGGCAGTGGCGGATTCCTTCATCACATCACCCAGCTTACCGGTGAGAGTCAACATCCCCTTGCCCTTCATCTTGGCGGCCTCAATAAACAGCAGAACACCGCCCACCGGTGTCCAGGCCAGACCAGTCGCCAGCCCCGGCCCCCAATGGCGGGCACCGCTCTCCGGCAGAAATTCAACCGGGCCGAGAAAACGCTCCACCGCCTTTTCCGTTAATACCCGCCGTCCCTTGTTACCAGCCACAATGCCCCGGGCTATACCCCGGCATACCGAGCCGATACGACGCTCCAGATTACGTACTCCGGCCTCGCGCGTGTAAGAGCGGATAAGCTTACGAATGGCCTTCTCCCGAAAAACCACATTGTCGGGGGTAAGGGCATGAGCGGTGAGCTGTTTACTTATCAGATGCCGTTTGGCAATCATCACCTTTTCATCTTCTGTGTAACTTGTAAGTTCAATTATCTCCATCCTGTCCCGCAGAGGGCTGGGGATATTATCCATAAAATTGGCCGTGGTGACAAACATCACCCTGGAGAGATCAAAGGGAATCTCAAGATAATGATCAACAAAGGAGAAATTCTGCTCCGGATCAAGAACTTCGAGCAGGGCGGAGGAGGGATCACCCCTGAAATCAGCCCCCAGCTTATCAATTTCGTCTAACATAAAGAGCGGATTACTGGAGCCCGCCTTTTTAAGACTCTGAATAATCCGGCCGGGCAGTGCCCCGATATAAGTCCGGCGATGCCCCCTGATCTCGGCCTCATCCCGTACCCCACCCAGGGAGATACGAACAAATTTCTTGCCCATAGTCCGGGCAATGGACTGGCCCAAAGAGGTCTTGCCCACCCCTGGCGGCCCCACAAAGCAGAGAATAGGGGCGTGAAGATCCGGTTTGAGCTTCAAAACGGCCAGAAATTCAATGATCCGTTTCTTTATTTTATGCAGGCCATAATGATCATGATCTAATATCTGCTGGGCCTTATCAAGATCCAGCTGGTCCTCAGTGGAAAGCCGCCAGGGCAGATCGAGAATCCACTCAATATAGGTACGGGCCACGGTGTATTCGGGCGACGAAGAGGGGATACGGCGCAAGCGGGCCATTTCCTTGTCTACGGTTTCTCTGGCCTCCTCCGGAAGTTTGATGTTTTTGAGCTTTTTCTTGAGATCGGCAAGATCAACGTTATCGTCCTCCTCCCCCAACTCCTTGCGAATGGCCTTCAGTTGCTGGCGTAAAAAATATTCCCGCTGTTTTTTGTCAATATCGGCCCTCATGCTCTTCTGAATTTCGGCGCTGGCATCCAGGGTCTCCAGCTTCTTGTTGATTTCCATGGTTATCTTTTTCAGAAGCTCGGCAACGGGCTCAATCTCCAGGACTTCCTGCTCCTCTTCGAGATGCAGTCCCAGTTGAGAGCCGGCGAGATAGGCGATATGAAAGGGATTCTCCAGGGCCATTATGGTCATGGTCAACTCTTCCGGCAGCTGCGAGAGCTCAGCCATACGTTTAAACTGGGTGCGCAGGTTTAAAACCAGGGCATCTATCTCCTGGCTCTTAACCGTACGCATGGCGATCTCAGCCACCCGGCCCTTGTGGTACGGGGCATTCTGGGTAAATTCCAATATCTTGATTTTCTTGACGGAACTGATCAAAACATTATAGATATCCTCCTTGCCCTTGGACATTTTGTGGATATACCCCACGCTGCCAATGTTAAACAGATGATCCTCAGGCCGGGGAGAAGTGGTCTTGCCGCTCCTGGTGGGCCGATGGGCAATTAGAGCGATCAGGCGATCACTGATCAGGGCCTCATCTATGAGCTTTTTGGATTCTTTATGGCTTATCTGGAGCGGAAAACCCATGCCGGGGAAAAAGACAAAGCCCTGCAAGGGCAGAATCGGCAATATTTCCGGTATCTTTACGACTTCGGGGCTGCCGCCGCTGTTTTGTTCCGGATTTTTATCGTTTTTCATATCTTGTCCAATCCTTTTATATTATTTAACCACTATCTCAACGGTATTCTGCGTCTTTAGCAGGGGCATGCACACCTTTAGAAACCCATGCCGACATTCTGAAATCACGCGGCTGGTATCGATTCTTCGCGGCAGGACAAGCTGACGTTCAAAACGGCCATATTCGATTTCCAGTTGATGAACCGTGTTTATGTCGTTAACCGGGCATTTTCTCTCCCCCTTGATGGTCAGCATCCTGGATTCAACAACAACTTTTATCTGTTGGGCGTCAATTCCGGCGGCCTCCATGAAAACGATGAGGTCAGTATCTGACTCGTAAAGATCAATGGG
>JAJSAA010000203.1 GCA_024274995.1 Deltaproteobacteria bacterium | reverse complement strand
AGCCCTGAATTGCGATGCGGCGGCCTGATGATGATCCGGGATCACCTCAACTTCATGGGCGGAAATCCCCTGCGCGGCATAAATAATGAGGAATGGGGGCCGCGTTTCCCGGATATGTCGAAGGCCTACGATGAACAAATCATCAGGCAGGCCGTAGATTATGCCGCCCGGCTGGGAATTGAAGGTTTCAGCACCGGAATTTACGCCGCCGTTGCCGGCCCCAGTTTAGAGACCCCGGCCGAGACCAGATTTTTGATTAATTGTGGCGCTCAAGCCGTGGGAATGTCCACCGTCCCGGAGATTATCGCGGCCCGTCATGCCGGTATGCGGGGTGCGGCTATCTCCATAATTGCCAATATAAATGATCCGGACAACTTTAAGCCTATTATAATGGATGAGGTTTTAAGCGAGGTTAAGCGGGCCCAGGGCGATTTGCTGTGTCTGATAAATGAGCTGTTGCCGGTCATTTAAGCAAAACTTATTTCTTTACTATAAAGTTCCAAACAGGCGTTACAAAAAAAACTTATTCGCCTTCAAACTCGGTGAGAGAATAGATACTGTATCCCTTATCACGCAGCTTGGCTTCGCCGCCCACATCCGGCAGATTGACAATAAAGGCCATCTCTGCCACCGTGGCTCCCAGCTTTTCTATTAGAGCGGCGGCGGCCAGGGCCGTACCGCCGGTGGCCAGCAGATCATCAACCAGCAAGACTCTTGCCCCTTGTTTCAAGGCATCCTGGTGAATTTCTATGCTGTCAGTACCGTATTCCAGGGCGTATTCCTGACTGTAAACCTCAGCGGGCAACTTGCCGGCCTTTCGTATGGGAGCAAATCCCTTGCCCAGGGTGTAGGAGAGAGCGCCGCCCATGATAAAACCGCGGGCCTCTATACCGACAATTATATCGTAGTCAACTTCACCGTTTATATAGCGCTGGGTCAGATTATCGATTACCAGGCGGAAGCCCACTGGTTCTTTAATCAAGGTGGTTATATCACGAAACATGATCCCCTTCTTGGGGTAATCAGGTATTGAACGGATTAATGATTTAATTGGCATTCGTTTCTCCTCTTGTATTTTTCTCCTGAATTTATATCTTATTTCTGTGGTTTTTCACTGGCCCTTAGCGACAAATATCATCATAATCCACGATAAGGGGGATGGTTTCGCTGAAAAGACGGATAACATTATGGGCGTTTTTATGCATGGTCGCCATAATCATCTCCCAGGTTACCGGCTCCTCATCCTCGTGCCAACAGTCATAATCGGTTGACATGGCTACGGCGGCGTAGTGAATTTTCTGCTCCCGGGCCAGATTAACCTCGGGTACGGTACTCATATTGATGACATCGGCCTGCCAGCTCCGGAACATATGGCTCTCGGCCCTGGTGGAGAATCGTGGCCCCTCAATGGTGATAACCGTCTTGTCCGGATGGCATGGAAGGGACAAAGCCTTGGCCTGCTGCAATAATAACTGGCGTAAATTCGGGCAGAAAGGCTCGGCCATGGGGGTATGCACCACCTGGCCCTGATCAAAGAAGGTATTTTCCCGCCGCTTGGTAAAATCAATAAACTGAGATGGCAATACCAGGTGGCCGGGCTCTATCTCACGGCGCAGGGAACCCACGGCGGTGGCGGCCAGAATATGGGTACAACCCATCTCTTTCAAGGCATAAATATTGGCCCTGAAATTAACCGCGCCGGGATGTATGGAATGATCCTGGCCATGCCGGGCCAGAATAACTACCTCAACTCCGCCAATGCGGCCGCAAGTCAGTTCCGACGAGGGGCGGCCATAAAGGTTTTCTGTCTCTAACCGGGTGGCGTCTTTTAGAATATCCGGTTCATCAAGCCCGGAACCGCCGATAATACCCACCTTCACCGTCATCAGCCCTCCTTTGTTTTTGTCAGTCAAATCTAATGGGGCAGCTCTTGGCGCTTATCCCGCGTTTAATGACCTCCCGATGGTAGGCCTCGAGGATATCCCTTCTCTTGAGCATCCCTAAGACCCATGGTGAGTTTTTATCTTCCACCACCGGGATTTCATCAAAACCCTTAATGTCAAAAATCCGCATGGCATCGTAGAGATTTTCCTCCGGAGTAACAAAGATTACATTACGGGCGCAGACCTTGCCCACCGTGGCATTACAGCGTAATTTTTCGTCATGGAGAACAGTCTTGACATCCTGCAGGGAGACGATACCGGTCATCATGCCGGTTTCATTAATGACCGGGAAATAGAAGCCGTCTTTGGCCATGGAGAATATCT
>JAJSAA010000202.1 GCA_024274995.1 Deltaproteobacteria bacterium | reverse complement strand
CGGAGTTTCTGCTCCGTACCTATGAAGAGTTGTTTAATGAAATCATAAATTTTTTCCCGCCCCGCATGGCCATAGGGCGGATAAAAGAATTCACCTGGCATTTCAGTACCAACCTGAAATTCGGCCACCGGCTGGCCGCCCGCCTACAGTCCTTAAAAGACCTTGAGGCCTGCCGCGATTTTATCCGGAAAAATTTTATAACCGCCTGTTAATCCGTAACCATACCAAACAGCAGGTTACAACTGTTCAACTGCTCCTGACCGTTAAAACAGCCGCCCCCTTAATCCGGCCCTGGCGCAGATCGGTAAGCGCCTCATTGGCGGCGCTCAAGGGATAAGTTTTGACCTCGGTTTTAACTAAATGACGGTCGATAAAATCAAAAAACTCCCGGCCGTCGTCCCTGGTGAGATTAGCCACAGAGCAGATCCGCCGTTCACCCCACAGCAGCTGATAGGAAAAGGCGGGAATATCACTCATATAAATTCCGGCACAGACCACCACGCCTCCCTTTTCAAGAGTTCGCAGGGCCTGGGGCACTAAATGTCCGACAGGGGCAAAGATAATCGCCGCCTCCAATTCCACGGGGGGCAGTTCATCAGAGCCACCCGCCCAGACCGCCCCCAGCCGCCGGGCGAATTGCTGACCGCGTTCATCTCCTGGCCGGGTAAATGCATAAACCTGGCGGCCCTGAGCTATGGCCACTTGAGTAATTATATGGGCTGCGGCCCCAAAGCCATACAGCCCCAGCCGCCGCGCCTCACCGCTCATGCGCAGAGAACGAAAGCCAATGAGACCGGCGCAGAGCAGCGGCGCGGCATGAACGGCATCATAGGCCGCAGGCATGGGCAGACAGAAGCCGGCCGCGGCCACGGTGTATTCGGCATAACCGCCATTAATCTGGTAGCCGGTAAACCGAGGCTCATCACAGAGATTCTCCCGGCCGCTGACGCAAAAACCGCAATGGCCGCAGACTCCGCCCAGCCAGGGCACCCCCACCCGGCGGCCTAGCCAGGTTGAGTCAAGCCCACTGCCCACCGCCGCTACCCGGCCGACAATTTCATGACCAGGTATCAACGGTAAGCATGGCTCGTGTAGATCGCCGTCAACTATATGGAGATCAGTCCGGCAGACCCCGCAGCACTCAACCTGGATTAGAAACTGACCTTCACCCGCCTCCGGCCGCGGCAGATGCAACAACTCCAGACCGCCGCCCGGCTCTTTCAGCACCATGGCCCGCATACTGTGGTTCATAATCAATTCTCCG
The DNA here is from genome assembly GCA_024274995.1 of Deltaproteobacteria bacterium. Taxonomy (GTDB): domain Bacteria; phylum Desulfobacterota; class Desulfobulbia; order Desulfobulbales; family VMSU01; genus JAADIV01. Next base: position 5,152 of record JAJSAA010000202.1, on the reverse strand, counting down.
CAGTTATCCTTTGACCTTTGTTATAAAATTATTTATTAATACATAGATAAGATAAAAACTTACATCTGAGCAGTTACGCTTCAGGGTTGAGGGTGATTTCCGGCCCTCGCTGAATAGTTACCAACTTACATATAAATAAAGGAGAAATCATGATTAATAAAGCTATTCTAATCGGCAACCTCGGCGCTGACCCGGAGGTACGTTACACCCAGAGCGGGGCGGCGGTTGCTAATTTTAATATCGCCACCACAGAATCATGGGTAAAAGACGGCAACAAAGAGGAACGGACGGAATGGCACCGGATAGTGGCATTTGGCAAATTAGGGGAAGTATGCGGCGAGTATCTTTCCAAGGGCTCAAAAGTCTATATTGAGGGCCGTATTCAAACCCGGCAGTGGGACGACAAAGACGGCAATAAACGCTATACTACTGAAATTGTAGCCCGTGAAATGAAGATGCTCTCCCCCAAGAACCAGGGCGGCCAGGGCGGTAATTACAGTCAGGAAGAACCGCCTATCGCAGAACCAGTTATGGGTGATGATGTACCTTTTTGAACTTACCTTATTTTTTTATTTTTCAGACATCCTGCCTGTAATTTTATCAGTCCCCGAGTAAGTCGGTACATATGGTGCTGGCTTACTCACAATTCATATCCTGGCCGCAGGTACAGGCCCGACCCTTGAAACTGAAAAAAAACTTCAGCCCCTTACGCACCGTATCAGAGAAGATTTTAGGGGTGAATACCGAGCCAACCACCTTTTTGTTGATCTCGCTTAAAGTTGGATAAGGATGAATGGCAGAGGCAATTTTTGATAACCCCGTGCCGCCATTCATAATCGCCACCCATTCACTTAATATATCACCCGCCCGGGGGCCAAGAATCTGGACGCCAAGCGGTTTTTCTCTCTTGTCTAAGAGAAGTTTTATACGCCCCACCCCCTCGCCCTCGGCCAGACCCCGGTCATTGGCGGCAAATTCCTCCGTAAAGACCGTGTAATCCACCCCCGCCTGCCGGGCCGCCTTCTCCGTTAAACCTATGCCGGCCAATTCAGGATGACAGTAAGTGCACCACGGAACAAAGGTATAGTCAGCCTTCTTGGGCAGATGGAAAATTGCGTTGCTCAAGACCACCCCGCCCTCATAGCCCGCCACATGGGTGAATTGATAGCCGCCAATAACATCACCGGCAGCGTAAATGTGTTTATGACGGGTCTTGAGATATGAATTAACCTTTATTCCCCGACGGTCAAATGATAAGTCAATACCTTCCAGTCCCAGCCCCTCCACATTAGCATCACGGCCCAGGGCCGCCAACAGGACCTCGGCCTTGAGAATATGAGAAGAACCAGCCGCGTCCAGAATCTCTACCCGCCGTTCCGCGCCGCCGTCACTAACCTTAATCAGGGCTGAATTAAGCAGAAAGCGAACGCCTTCGCCCTCCAGCTCCGCCTGAATAAGGGCCGCCATATCCTCATCCTCTTTGGTTAATATCTGGGCGCCGCGCTGTACCACTGTTATCCGGCAGCCCAGACGATTAAAGGCCTGGGCCATCTCAATGGCAATGGGCCCCGCCCCCAGGATAATCATTGATGCCGGGAGTTTGTCGAGATAGAAGATATCACGATTGGTGAGAACAGGAGTCGTATCCAAACCCAAGATCTTGGGCAGAGCCGCCGAAGAACCGGAGGCAATAACCCAGGTTCGGGCCGAAATTCTCCGACCGTCAAGATCAATTACATGCTCATCGCTAAAGACCGGAGAACCGAATTCCACTTTGGCCCCCAGTTGACAAAAACGCTCCACCGAATCATGATGCTGAATTTCAGCCACCACCGAGCGAATACGATCGGACAGCGCCCGAAAATCAACCGGCGGCGGACTAAGAGCCGGCAGGCCGAAACGCGGCCCGCTCTTCATCAAATGATAAACATGGGCGCTCTTAATCAAGGTTTTGCTTGGTACGCAGCCATAATGAAGGCAGTCGCCGCCCAGATTGGGTTCCTTTTCCAGTACCAGGGTTTTAGCCCCCAACTGGGCCGCGCCGGAGGCCACGGTAAGCCCGGCAGCACCGCCGCCGATAATGCCGATATCATAATCGTAATTTGCCATGTATCCTCCTGCCCGGTAACCGGCGAACAAGCTATAACCTTATTTTCTTCTCTTTTTATATAGGGCCAGCCCCTTCTTGACCAAAATGGGGAAGAGGCCGAGAGCCACAAAAGAGGCCAGGAGCCCCGGTGACATAATACCGCTTAACGAATCTATCCTGCCCAGCTCTTTACCAGCATTAACATAGACGATAGTCCCGGCTAACATTCCCAGCTGCGAAACCCAGAAATAGGTAAAGAGCCGCATTCTGGTGAGACCCATGAGCAGATTAACCATAAAGAACGGGAAGACAGGCACCAGGCGCAGGGTAAAAAGATAAAAGGCCCCCTCCCGTTCAATCCCCTCATTAATGGCCGTCAGTTTACCGCCGAATCTCGCCGCCACCCATTCCCGCAGCAGAAAACGGGAGACCACACAGGCCAGAGTAGCGCCGATGGTGCTGGCCACAGAGACCACAACCGTCCCCACTACCAGACCAAAGAAACCGCCCCCGGCCAGAGTCAACACCACCGCTCCCGGCAGGGACAGGGCAGTAACCAGGATGTAAATCCCCATATAGATCAAGATCACCAATGGACGGTTCGCCTGATACAGGGCCTGAAAATGGGCCTGAGAACTCTTCAGGTAGGCCAGAGTCATATATTGACCCAGATCATAATAACGAAAGACCATAATCAGTAGCACAATAACACCGGCGATGATAATTTTTTTGCCTATTCCCACTTTATGCTCTATCATTATTGATGTTCCATGCCCACACTTGTTTTCATGAACGATTACAAAAGAAGGGGGAAAAAAATGAATTATGTATGCACAGTATGCGGCTACGTCTATGAGCCTGAGGCCGGTGATCCCAAAAACGGCATATCCCCAGGAACACCTTTTGCTGACCTGCCCGAGGACTGGTTGTGCCCTGTATGCGGGGCCGGCAAAAACGAATTTGAGCCTGAATCATAATCCCAGGGAAGAGCGGATCTTTTTAACCAGGCCGCCGGCTCTGGTTTCCTGAACGATTAGAAATTCATCATCCGCCTGCGAAATTAGTTCCGGGTGGTACTGCAGAATAATCCTGGCGGCCAGCTCGGCGCTTATGCCGGTAATGTTCTGGCAATTACAGAGCCTGGCCTGGTGATTGCCCTTTTGAGCCTTAGTCAAATCAGCGCATTTTTCATATTTAAATTTTTTCTTGAATTGATTATGTAATTCAGCGCTGGCAGAGCGAATTTTTTTATTGGTTCTACGGCTGTGAGTCTCATTGGCGGTAAGCAGCAGGCCCAGAACAAATATGGCACCGTTCAGAGATCCACAACCCTCATTGGCTCCCATGCCGCCGCAAAACCCCGCCCCTATCCTCATTGCCGTTTCATCTTCCAGACCACCGTTCAAGGCGTGATTTAAAACATAGATTATTGATTCGGAACAACACATCTTATTGTTGGCGTAACAATCCTCCGTTTTTATCCGTAATTTTTCTATCAGTGCCTCGTTATCGTTATTATCCATATTTTTTTTGTTTTTTTTTATTAGATCAAGGGCGTATTCAATACGCCCCTACACCCGTGCTGGCAGGAAAGTTCTTAATTCGTAAATTCCAAGCCCCCGCCATCAGCCGCCGCCTCTACCTTTATGGTGTCTCCGTCCTTGAAGCTACCCTCAAGAATCTTCATGGCCAGGGCATCCTGTACATAATGCTGGATGGCGCGTTTTAAGGGCCGGGCTCCAAAGGCTGGGTCAAAACCGGTCTGAATAAGAAAATCTTTTGCCCCGCGGCTGAATTCAAGTTTTATATTACGTTCAGCCACCCGCTCTAAGAGAGAGGTCAAGTGAATCTCCACAATCCTGGCAAGATGCTCCTTGGTGAGACTGTGAAAGGTGATTATCTCGTCAATGCGGTTTAAAAATTCCGGTTTAAACTGTCGATGCAGCATCTCATCAAGTCTGGCCCGCAACTCAGGGGTCTCTTTACCGCCCATATCCATAATCAGCTGACCGCCGAGATTGGAGGTCATAATCAGGATAGTATTCTTGAAATCAACCGTCCGGCCCTTGCCGTCCGTCATCCGGCCGTCATCTAAAATCTGGAGCAGGACGTTAAAGACATCGGGGTGGGCCTTTTCAATCTCGTCGAAGAGAATAACCGAATATGGCCGCCGCCGCACAGCCTCGGTGAGATAGCCGCCCTGATCATAACCCACATAGCCGGGAGGCGCTCCGATGAGACGGGCCACGGAATGTTTTTCCATAAACTCCGACATGTCGAGCCGGATCATGGAGTGCTCACTATCAAAGAGAAAGTCGGCCAGGGTACGGGCCAGTTCTGTCTTCCCCACTCCGGTGGGGCCCAGGAAGATAAAGGCGCCCAAGGGCCGGTTAGGGTCCTGGAGTCCGGCCCGTGAACGGCGCACGGCATTGGCCACGGCGTGAATGGCCCGTTCCTGCCCTACTACCCGCCGAGCTAAATATTCATCAGCCTTAACCAGCTTTTCCTGCTCACCGGCCAGCAGGCGGTCAACGGGAATCCCCGTCCACTTGGCCACTACCTGGGCGATATCCTCTTCGTCCACCTCCTCTTTCAGCATCTTCTTATCCTTTTGAACGGCCTGCAGCTCCTCATTGGCAGCCGTGAGTTTCTTCTCTAACTCAGCTATCAGACCATAACGGATCTCGGCCACCCGGCTTAAATCGCCCCGCCTCTCGGCCTGCTGTTCCTCTACCCTGACCTCATCTATTTCGCCCTTGATCTTTCTAATTTCCTGGATTTTATCCTTCTCCAGAGTCCAATGACCCTTCATGCTGTTCAAGGTCTCATTAACATCGGCCAGCTCGGCCTCCAGCTTGGCGAGACGTTCTTTGGATGCCGCGTCTTTCTCCTTTTTCAAGGCCTCACGCTCAATCTCCAGCTTAATACGCCGGCGGTCAATCTCGTCAATCTCGGTGGGCATGGAATCAATCTCAATCCGCAGCCTGGAACTGGCCTCGTCAATCAGATCAATGGCCTTGTCAGGCAGAAAACGATCTGAGATATAGCGGTTGGAGAGGGTGG
>JAJSAA010000201.1 GCA_024274995.1 Deltaproteobacteria bacterium | reverse complement strand
TTGGTACCCCTTGAGGCATGCCGTTTCTTCATGAATACGATGTATATCTCAGAGTATATCGCTTGTCAAGAAATTATCAGTCATGTTAAATATAGCCCCCCGGCCAGGCCGAGGGGCTATATTTAATTTTAATGTTTGTAACTTGTCTATCTGCAGAAAGCGTTAATCAAGAGAGATTCCTAACGCTGCCGCGACCCCTTTGCCGTAATCAGGATCAGCCTTGGAACAGTTGCCGATATGGCGGCGTTTTATCTCCAGGGGAGCATCACCCATGGCTCTCGCCGTATTGGCAAAGAGCACCTGTTGCTGTTCGGGAGTCATCAGTCGGAAAAGTTTGCCCGGCTGGGTGAAATAATCATCATCGTCCCGGTGGTTCCAATGCTGGGCGGCCCCGTCAATATTCAGAGGCGGCTCGTTGGCCTCCGGCTGTTCCTGCCATTCTCCATAGCTGTTTGGCTCATAGGCAATTGTACTGCCATGATTACCGTCGACCCGCATGGAGCCATCACGGTGATAATTATGAAAAGGGCAGCGCGGGGCGTTAACCGGAATCAGGTGGTGGTTAACCCCCAGCCGGTAGCGCTGGGCGTCACCATAGGAAAATAACCGTCCCTGCAGCATTTTGTCGGGGGAAAAGCCTATTCCCGGTACTATATTGGCGGGATTAAAGGCCGATTGCTCCACCTCGGCAAAATAATTCTCCGGGTTGCGGTTCAATTCAAATACCCCGACCTCTATCTGCGGATAGTCTTTATTGTACCATACCTTGGTCAGATCAAAGGGGTTGTAGGGGCAGTTTGCCGCTTCTTTTTCCGGCATTATCTGAATAAACATGGTCCAGCGCGGGAAGTCGCCCTTTTCAATACTCTCATAAAGATCCCGCTGGTGGCTCTCCCGGCATTTTCCGACCATCATCTCCGCCTCGGCATCGGTGAGATTTTTAATGCCCTGTTGACTATGGAAGTGGAATTTAACCCAAAACCTCTCGTTTTCGGCGTTTATCAGGCTGAATGTGTGACTGCCAAAACCGTGCATATGGCGGTACGTAGCCGGAATGCCGCGCTCGCTCATGGTGATAGTTATCTGATGCAGGGCCTCCGGCAATGAAGTCCAGAAATCCCAGTTGTTTTTGGCGCTTCGCATATTGGTTCTTGGATCTCGTTTTACGGCGTGGTTAAGATCGGGGAATTTCAGGGGATCGCGGAGGAAAAAGACGGGCGTGTTGTTGCCGACCATATCCCAGTTACCCTCTTTCGTGTAAAATTTTAAGGCAAAGCCACGAATGTCCCGCTCGGCGTCGGCCGCTCCTCTTTCACCTGCCACCGTAGAAAAACGAGCGAATAACTCTGTTTTTTTACCGATTTCAGAGAACATTTTGGCCTTGGTGTAGCGGCTGATATCATGCGTGACCGTAAAGGTGCCGTATGCCCCGGAGCCTTTGGCGTGCATGCGGCGCTCAGGAATAACCTCCCGGTCAAAATGGGCGAGTTTCTCTAAAAACCAGACATCCTGCAGAAGCATGGGGCCGCGTGGCCCGGCAGTCAGAACATTCTGGTTATCGCCCACTGGGGCGCCGACATTATTGGTCAATTTTTTCTTTTCCGACATAATAAAATCTCCTTATATTAATTTTGATAAAACGGGATGTGAGAAAATTATTATCAGCATCACATACCGGGGTCTTTATA